>JABMRZ010000553.1 GCA_013202315.1 Candidatus Tariuqbacter arcticus
GGTATAATCAACCCGTTACATTACGCAAACCCAATCTCTTATATCAAATATCAAATATCAAAAATCAAATATCTTATTACCGATAAAGCCGCCCTTCATTATTGCGCGCTTCCAATTTCTCCAGCATATCCTCGGTCATAGCCTCCAAATCCCATGCCGGCTTCCAGCCCCATTCTTGGCGGGCGCAAGCATCGTCGATGGAATTGGGCCAGCTATCGGCTATCGCCTGACGGTGGTCGGGAGCGTATTCTACGCTGAAGTCTGGGATGTGTTTCTTGATTGAATCAGCCAATTCCTTCACATCGAAACTCATCGCCGCGATATTGAAATCGCTGTGATGAACTAATTTATCGAAATCGGCTTCCGCTAAATCCAAAGTCGCCTTGATGCAATCGGGCATATACATCATCGGCAGTACAGTGTCTTCCCGCACGAAACAGGTGTAATGTTTCTTCTCCACCGCTTCATAATAGATGGCGACCGCGTAATCGGTGGTGCCGCCGCCGGGCAGTGTTTCACTGGAAATAATCCCCGGATAGCGCAGTCCGCGGATGTCCAATCCGAATCTCTGCACATAATAATCGCATAAGATTTCACCGGCGACCTTAGTGACCCCGTACATCGTGGACGGCTTCAACACCGTTTCCTGAGGAGTATTGTCCAGCGGCACCCCCTTGCCCCATACTGCAATCGAACTGGGAATTACCAAACGCGCCATATCATACTTCAGCCCCAATTCCAGGATGTTGATGGTGCCGTTCATATTGACATTCCAGCATAATTGCGGATTCCCCTCACCCACCGCCGAAAGAATCGCCGCCATATGGAAAACGGTATCGATGTTGTATTGCTTGACTATTTCCTCCACCGATTCGATACTGGTGACATCGATGAAATGAAAGGGACCGGATTCTTCCAGCTCTTTGCTCGGCTTAGTCTTGCGCCCGGTGGCTATCACATTTTCAGCCCCGTATTTTTCGCGCAGTGCAATGGTCAATTCCGAACCGATCTGTCCCACAGAACCGGTCACCAGTATTTTCTTGATTTCCTTCATAAAATCTCCTTTGTGGATTGTTTAATATTGTAATATTTTATCGTTTTCAGTATAAATACCAAAATACAGCGGTATTCAAATCTTGTTATAATAAACGACATAAATAGTTGTCCCATTATTGTAGGGGCTGGGTCTCCCAGCCCTGAATTGCCTCAATAGCCCAGCGATTTATCGCTGGGGATAAAGATTGGAGGGACTGCATTCCATCACCAATACCCACCAATAAATTGGTGGGCTATTATAAGTGAGCGAAATTATTCAGGATGTACTGTCAAGTATCCTCACTTGATAGCATTACTTAATTATTTAATTACTGTGAATATAGAATATATAATTGTAATTCTCGTAATTAGCAGTGAATAATTACCAAGAACTAAACAATTACGTAAATATTATCGTTTTCAGCATAAATACTATAATATAGCGGTATTCAAATCTTATTAATTTACCAAAATAGTTGCCAATTTTCAAGTTTTTCATTGATATTTGTCCTTTTTCACCACAAAGCCGCAAAGAGCTCAAAGTAACACCAAGAATAATATCATCTTTGTGAAAGCTTTGTGTCCTTTGTGTCTTTGTGGTGAACATATTTTCAAAAATATCGAAAAATAACTTGACATTTACACAATTGTTCAGTATATTATAACTGAACACTTGAACATTGAGAGCAGGAGATAATGTCAAAAATATGCCTCATACTGGATAATTTCTACGCCGGGGTGGAAATCGAACTGAACCCGCAGCTCGAAGGCGAACCATTCATCATCGGCAACGGAGCGGTCATCGTGGGGATTTCACCCCTCGCGAAAAACATTAACGCAATCCAGCCGGGAATCACAGAATCGCTGGCGCGGGAAAGAGCTCCCAATTTGCCGATAGTGCGAGGCGACATCCAGCGCTACCGGGATTATTCCCGCAGCATCGCATATTCGCTTGAAACCATCGCATTTGAAGCATCTGAAATCAAGCCCGGCAAATACGGGCTGGATATAACCGGCTGCCCCATCGAAAAGTGCGATTCAGTCATTCAAACAGAAACAATCGCCTATTTACTGAAAGGTAAAAATTTCCGTGCCGGTAAAGCGGAGAATTTAAACATCGCCGAAATCGCCGCCCGCACTGCTGAAAGCAACACGATTTATGAAGTTCCACCGGGACGGGAAAGCGACTTCATAGCTTCGCTCCCAATCGATTTTCATCCGCTGCTTAATGGATATACAGGAGTTTTGCGGGAGATGGGGATATCGACGATAGGCGGTCTTTTGGAAATCCCGCCGCCTGTATTGAAACAGCTTTTCGGCGGTAATACCGGGCGGATTCTGCGTTATGCGATGGGCGATTTCAGCGATACTCCCCGGAAGATAAATAAGCTTTCGCGTGAATTCCGTTTCTCTAGCGTTGATGTTTCAGCCGAAAGCGATTTCATCGCCGCCCTGCCGCCGATAATCACACAAATGCTGGCAGAAGGACTAAACGCTGACGCTCTGTTCATCGGCTTGAAATACGCCGACAAAGTAACTATTGGACGCCGCTTGAAATTTGCCCCTACCCATGATGAAGTCGAACTGGGGAAAACGGTGAAATCGGTTCTGCGGCAGATTTGGAAACGGCGCATCCGCCTGGAAAGCGCAAAGCTCGAATTCGCAGTCGCCCCCGATAATGGGCAGATTTCCTTCTGGCGGAACGACAAACGCGATAGAGTGGCGCATTCTGTCGATCGGGTGCGCAGAAGATTCGGTGTTTCAGCGCTGAAATATGCGCTGACTCTACTGTAAGAAGTCTCGTGTCTCAAGTCTCGTGTCTCATGTCTCGTGTCTCATGTCTCGTGTCTCATGTCTCGTGTCTCAAGTCTCGTGTCTCAAGAATCAAGATGATGTTTTTTGCTTCTGCTTGAGACCTGAGACTTGAGACCTGAGACTATTCAAAAAGTCGTGAAATCGTGCTCTTTCTTCACAAAATCGTGCATTTTTAGTATGAACAAAAAAACGACAACCTGCATAAAAATCATAATTCCCTGACATTTTTGCACAAAATCGAACAATTTCTTCACGATTTTTTGACTTTCATGTAGATCTAGATGATGATGAAGATGAGTACATTATCATCATCTTCTTCAGAGATTTCACAATTCTTTGACTTTTCTGCAAATAATTAAACATTTTAAGCAGAACGTAACATTATAGCTTTATCCCATAGAATTTTTTATCTGTTTGTTTATTTGGAGATTAAATTCACTGGCTATTAAAGCTATTATGGCTATTCAAATCTTAATATATCCCTAATTATCATACATTTACATTAATACAGTCTTTAAGGTTTGGAAAAGACCTATAATGATACAGCAGAACATATTACAATATTCAAGCTGTGAATTCCAAATAGTCACTTTCACTTTCATAAATAGTTCCTGTTGCTAAAGTCAAAACAAAATTCGGTTATCCAGTTTGTTCAGCTTAGTATCAAATGTTGGTAAAATTGTCATGCTGAACTTGTTTCAGCATCCAGGGTCTTTTATATCTCTTTATCGAATAATAGAACAAAAGACGCTGGATTCCGAAACAAGTTCGGAATGACATCTGTGGTCGATTTTTTCGACAAAAATAATTTACCTGATTTAACTGGATAACCGAAAACAAAATTTAAATATGCCGTCACACGTCCTCGTGTGACGATAGAAAAACAAAGACTTAGGTGTCAGACGAGGACGTCTGACACCACAAAAGTCGACTTTTTCTACAAGAACTATTTAATAGTTTTGATTAAACGACGAGGTCTGGATTCCCGCTTTCGCGGGAATGACAGATCAGAGACCCTTGGAACTTAGCCCAGGGGCATTCAACTAAGGCTCGATCAATTGCTCGGCTTTGTAACTGCTGCGAAC
>JABMRZ010000554.1 GCA_013202315.1 Candidatus Tariuqbacter arcticus
GTTTCAGGTACTATTTCACTCCCCTCACGGGGTACTTTTCACCTTTCCCTCATGGTACTGGTTCACTATCGGTCACGGAAGAGTATTTAGCCTTAGGAGATGGTCCTCCCGGATTCCCACAGGATTCCTCGTGTCCCGCGGTACTTGGGAAACCGGCCGGAGGGAATCCCCTTTCGCCTACCGGACTATCACCGTCTTCGGTTAACCTTTCCAGAATTATTCGGCTAAAGAATTCCTTTGTAACTCCGCGGCGGATCCGTCGCTCCGCCTGCCGGTTCCCACTACCCCTATACCACTAAGCCAACGGGCAGCATGTGATACAGGTTTGGGCTAAGATCCCCGTTCGCTCGCCGCTACTTGGGGAATCACTGTTGTTTTCTTTTCCTGGGGGTACTAAGATGTTTCAATTCCCCCCGTTCGCCTCATACGGCTATGTGTTCACCGCATGATGACGCGGCATTACCCGCGCCGGGTTGCCCCATTCGGGAATCGCCGGATCTAGGGTTGCTTGCACCTCTCCGGCGCTTATCGCAGCTTACCACGCCCTTCATCGTCTTTCCGTGCCAAGGCATCCACCTCACGCCCTTAATAGCTTGACCTGAAAATCTATCCTCCCAAAAAGGCGGATGGAAGTTCAGTTTCGGTGTGCTCTTGAAATTGTTTCTCAACTACCCATTTGTCAAAGAGCACCCGCCGGTATGGGCGGGTAAATAACCTTTTTCAAGGCAATATGTAATATAAATAATTATACTCAATTTGTCAAGTCATTTAGGGAAAACTTTTCTTCTACTTGTTACTTTTTTTTATTCACTTTTCCAATCTGCTAGAAATATAATCATACAGCGCCATTATTTCCCCAATAAATAGTACATTTTGGTTCATACTTTGCCTTCCTTCGCCTTCTTTTCTGCCCTGCGCCCAAAATAGTCATAGATTACCGCTCCTAACATAACAGCTGCAAATGTACCCATGATAATTAAGACAGCAGATTCAAATCCACTAATGAGTTACCTCCTTGTAGCAAATATAAAGAAAAAATTATAAGAGACAATATAATAGCAACAAATATCCAGACTGTTCTTGTTTCAAACTGATGACCAATCAATTTCCCTACTATCACAACGGTAGAAATATATACGATCAGCTTGCTGGAAATATCCACCAAGAATTCTCGCTGCTTTTGATTCAATCCCTTCATATCCTTAATATACAAAATCTCCTCTTAAATGTCAACACTATAGATTCACTCCGATAAAGTCTGCGCAATTAAAATCACGCCCGCCCATCCTTCGCCTTCTTTTCCGCCCTGCGCCCTAAATAGTCGTAGATTACCATTATCACAGCAAAAAGAGTGAAACCCCCCATCAGAATAACAGCCGCCCATTCCCAACTTATCATTTCAATCCTCTTTAACTATATACATCATAATAGATATCAATAATATAGCAAGCAATAATAAAATGAGTAATGCTACATAATCAACCTTTTTCTCTATTACCCCTCCAATAAGAGCAACCGTTGCAAGATAAACAGCCACCTTACTGAAAATATCAACTAAAATCTCCCGTTGCTTCTGATTTAATCCTTTCAAATATTTTATATAATAATTTTATCCTAATTTGTCAAGTTGTTTCTTAAAAATCTTTCTTTATCTGATACCTTTAGCCTTTTTAGAAAGAAAACCACTAATGAGAACATCAATACATAGATGGATAATTCTTGAGCCGGTGAAAGGGAAGTAATGAATAAATGACCCCGGGGATCGCCGCGAAATATTTCAATTATGAACCTTCCAACCGAATAAACCCAAAGATAAACATATATACGGTTGATGCGATACTTACGATTATGGAGAAACAAGAAAAGGGTCAAAAGAAAGACAGCCGAAGTGATTTGAGTGGGGAATCGAAATGTCAAGGTTCCAATTGTAACAATTTTTCCGTAGCAGCATCCCGCCAAAAAACAACCAATGCGTCCAAAACCGTGGACTAATGGGATTATCGGAGCAATTATATCGGCACACAGGCTTATATTGAACCGCTGGATACCGAGCGCTATGATCATAAAAAGAGCCCCGCCAATGAAACCGCCGTAAAAAGTATACCCATATAAGTGATGTTCACTTAAGGGTTGATTGAAATGTAAACAGCCTCGCTGAATATAATCGGCGAAATGACCGAAAAACCACCCGAAAAGAAATGAAAAGGTCAGAGTTATCAGGAAAGAAGGAAACTTCTTATAACCACATCGGCGTCGAAAATCCCTCTCCAATGTCAACACACCAATGATGAGACCTATGCCTATGAAAAGGTTGTAGAAAGGAAATGGCGCTGAACTCATTATAATAATGCTTATTAGGCGTTACAGTCGTTCATTAAAAAAAAAGCCGGGTTTTGAAAACCCGGCTTCATCGATTTTAGGCAGTTGCAGGTTTGGCAGTGAAAGCGAAAATACCGGCGAGAATAAAGCAAATACCGGCGATAAGACCAATAAACCCACCCATTAATATGAACGCCAACTGAATTAATCCGGCGATTATCAGCAATATCCCGGCAATCATCGCAAGAGTGGTCTTTGGCTTGGAATATGCGACAAGTCCCAAGACGAAAGCGGCCAAACAGATAATGAAGATAAGTACTCCGGAACCAGCCAGAAATCCCACAAATCCCCCCCCTTGTCCGCTAGCTTTAGCCGCAGCTCCAACTAACCCTGCACAAGCGGATGCGCATAATGTGCTGGGAATAGAAAATACAAAACCAATAATGTTAAGGACGAGAAGAGCAACTCTCATTCTTGTCTCCTTAGAATTTTGTTATGAAGATAAAGAATTAATTGAATTTAAACAGCTTTTATAATAAGTAAAACATTTTTTATTAAAAGTCAAGTATTTTTTTATTTTTTTACCCTGAAAATAGGATTTAGGATTTTGGATTTAGGATTTAGGAATTAGGGTTTAGTGTGCTGTCA
>JABMRZ010000555.1 GCA_013202315.1 Candidatus Tariuqbacter arcticus
ATCTAAGAGAATTACTCTGACATTTGACATTAATAACCAGATTATGGAGACCACAATGACACAATACAAATACACGGTTATTTTTGAACCGGCGGAAGAAGGGGGGTATGTAGTGCGTGTGCCCGCACTGCCGGGCTGCTATACTCAAGGCGAAACTTTGGAAGAAGCCAAGGAAATGGCTAAGGAGGCGATCGCTTGTCATCTCGAGTCGCTTCTGAAAAATGGTCTACCCATCCCGGATGAAGACGACTCAACAGCCAATATGACCCTTGCCGACCGGGTTGCCGTATCCGTCTAACTAATGACTCCTAAAAATACACCTACTACCGTTTATGCTCGGGACATTATTGACTTAAAACAGTGACAATAATACTATTGATCCATATTATATAAGTCTATGAGAATTTTTACACTTTTAACTTTTAATTTTTAACTGTTTATATGTCAACATTAAAAGTGATACGGCGGCGGATAGCGTCGGTCAAGTCGACTCAGAAAATCACCCGGGCGATGCAGATGGTGGCGGCGGCTAAGCTGCACCGGGCGCAGATGAACATCGAAAAGGCGCGCCCATATACATTGAAGCTGAGGGACACCATCGCTTCGTTGGTCATCCGCACCGATCCCAATCGCCATCCGCTGTTGGCGGTGCGGGAGCCGGAAAAGACCGCGATTATGATTGTTACCGGCGATAGGGGATTGTGCGGCAGCTTCAATTCCAATATCATCCGTAAAGCCGAAGCGGCGATGCAGGGCGGTGAAGAGCTCATCCTGGTGGGAAAAAAGGGAGTGGAATATTTCGGCAAGCGGGGTTATAATGTGGCGCAGAAGCATTCAGGCATCTTCCGATATCTGAATTTCGGGAACGCCACTGCCATCGGAGAAATGCTCAACCGGTATTACTGCGAGCAAGAACTCGACCGGGTGCTGTTGATTTACAATGAATTCAAATCGGCGGTTCAGCAGTATGTGGTGCTGGAGCAATTGCTGCCGCTGAAGCCGGCTGAGATTGGGGAAGCCAATCCGGTGGAATATATATACGAACCTTCCGCGGCGGCGGTGCTGGATGCGATTTTGCCGCTGAATTTGAATATGCAGATATGGCGGGTATTGTTGGAATCGAACGCCGCCGAACAAGGCGCTCGGATGACGGCGATGGAGAACGCCACCGACGCTGCTCAGGAGATGATAGAAACCCTGACCCTGCATTACAACAAGGCTCGGCAGGCAACCATCACCAGGGAAATTATGGACATAGTCGGCGGGTCGATTGGGATGGAATGAAGAATGAAGAATTTAAAATTTAAAATGCTGGACGCTGAGAAAAATCTTACAAATCCAAAATAAACAGAACGATTATCTATGAACAAAGGAAAAGTATTACGCGTAATCGGCGCGGTAGTCGATGTTGTATTTCAAGAGGGTGAACTGCCGAAAATCTACAACGCATTAAGAGCCAAGCGCGCTGACGATTCGGAATTAGTGCTGGAAGTCCAGCGTCATCTTGGGGAGGCGAAGGTTCGCACCGTAGCGATGGACAGCACCGAAGGTATGGTGCGGGGTTCGGAAGTTATCGATACCGGCTCACCCATAAAAATGCCGGTGGGACCCAATACTTTGGGCCGTCTGATTAATTTGACCGGCGACGCTATCGATGAATTGGGTCCGATTGAGACCGATACTTATTATCCGATTCACCATCCGCCGCCCAAATTTGAGGATTTGAGCACCACTTCCGAGATGTTTGAGACCGGCATCAAGGTGGTCGACCTTTTAGAACCGTATTCCAAGGGCGGTAAAACGGGGCTGTTCGGCGGGGCAGGCGTGGGCAAGACCGTTTTGATTATGGAGCTCATCCACAACATAGCCACCGAACATGGCGGGTATTCTGTATTTGGAGGGGTGGGCGAAAGGACTCGCGAGGGTAATGACCTTTGGCTTGAAATGAAGGAGTCGGGCGTTTTGGCCAAGACCGCTATGGTTTTCGGTCAGATGAATGAACCTCCGGGCGCCCGCGCAAGGGTGGGGCTGTCGGCGTTGGCGTGTGCGGAGTATTTCCGCGATGAAGAAGGGAAGGATGTGCTGCTGTTCATCGACAATATATTCCGCTTCACTCAAGCCGGTTCCGAGGTATCGGCTCTTTTGGGTCGTTTGCCTTCGGCGGTGGGTTATCAGCCGACTTTGGCGACGGAGATGGGGGAACTTCAGGAACGGATTGCCTCTACCAAGAGGGGTTCAATCACCTCGGTTCAGGCGATATATGTTCCCGCGGACGATTTGACCGATCCTGCTCCGGCGACGACATTCTCCCACCTGGATGCTACTACGGTACTTTCCAGACAGATTGCTGAATTGGGGATTTACCCGGCGGTTGACCCGTTGGACAGTACTTCCCGCATTATGGATCCGAATATCTTGGGCGAGGAACATTATAATATCGCCCGTCAGGTGCAGGAGATTCTCCAAAGGTATAGGGATTTGCAGGATATCATTGCGATTTTGGGTATGGATGAACTTTCCGACGAGGACAAGATAATTGTATCACGGGCGCGAAAGATACAGAAATTCCTTTCCCAGCCCTTTTTTGTGGCGGAAGCGTTCACCGGAACTCCGGGAAAATATGTCAAGCTTCAGGAAACTATAAGAGGATTCAAGGGCATTGTCGAGGGGGAATTCGATGATCTGCCGGAGCAGGCGTTTTATATGGTGGGAGCGATTGAGGAAGTTATCGAGGCTGCTGAAAGGATGAAAGCGATATAGGCGCTAATTGCGCTGACATCGACAAAGGATTGTCGATATAATTACATTGAAAATAGTAAGAAGGTATGAAAGTGTGAAAGTATGAAAGGAAAAACATTCGCGGTAATCATAATAGAACCAATGCTCGAATATCGAACAGGGGATGCTGAAGAACAGGTGAATAACAGTAAGAAGCTTATGTGAATCAATGGCTTTTATTATAACTCGATTTTCAGAGAAGAGTATTGCAAATAAAATAATAATATAGAGACAAATGTCTGCACCGAAATTCAGATTGGAAGTTGTCACACCCGAAGGGGTAGTTTTCAGTAAGGATGTGGTATCTTTCAAGGCTCCGGGTTCAGAGGGTCAATTTGGGGTTTTGGCGAACCATGCTCCTTTTATGACCAGTTTAGAGATAGGACCCATCGAGTTATTCGATGGTAGTGAAAGCTATTATTTAGCTACCACCGGCGGTTTCACCGAAGTGCTGCCACACAAGACTATAATACTCGCTGAGACCGCAGAAACCAAGGGCGAAATCGACATAGAGCGGGCTAGGACTTCATTGGAACGCGCTCAAAAGCGGCTTGAGGCAAAATCGCCGGATTTGGATGTTGAAAGAGCGCAGCTTTCCTTGCATCGAGCCCTCAACAGGCTGCGGGTTGTCGGGGTGAAATAAATTCAGTATTTATTGAGAAAAATATTGACAAAGCCAAAAAATCTCCTATATTATACTGGAGTTAAGGTTTTGCAGTTTATAGTTATCGCTTAAGTATAAATCTGGTATGCCCGCAGTCCTTCCTTATTATTAATCCAAATCAATCGGCTTATCATTATGGCATCAAAGATTTCGTTTAGGATTGTCATTATAGCGTTGATGGCGTTCGGTTGGATTTTTTTCATTATGAGCCCGCTTCAGGCTCAACTCCCCTTAGAGACATCGGAAGATACACTCACCCGTTATCAAGATTATTCCAGGATATATTATCAGATTAAGAGCAGGGAGTTTTCCACTGAAATAATCCCGTTGGAGAAGTATCTGATTCATCTGCTTGACGGGGTGAATTATGAGATATCCAAGCGCAAATATGTGACTTATGAGGCGCTGGATTTTCTCTCTTCGGATGAGATGTCCCGTATGGCGGTGAGGTTCGCCGGTTCAGACAAGGGGAATTATTTCGCTCGCAAATATGAGTATTGGGAACAGTATCAATTAAATGAATTATATTTGCAAATTGACCGAGCTTTACGAGTAAAGAAACGGCTCTTCGACCATGGTATCCTTGAACATCAGCAGAGGATGTTCAAGCAGGATTTGGAAGCGGCTTGCAGGGTTATGGGGGAAGGGGAATTGGGAATGGCTATTATGCTCTTTCAACATATGATGGAGTTCTATGATTATGAAAACAATGATGACATAATTTATTATTTGGGCGAGGCGTATTATGAATCTAGGCAGTTTGTTGCCGCTGAGACCGAATTGAATCGTTTGATGGTGGAATATCCCCAATCCGATTATTTTGAACCGGCATTATATCGCTGTATTACTTTGAGTTATAATCGAAACGATTATGAAACCGCACATCGGCTATATTCGGTTTTTGAGCGGCGCGGTGAAGACGAGTGGAAATTTAAGAAGGATGTTATTTATTTCATAGAGGGTTCCGCATCATTTCGGGAAGGCGGTTATGAAAAGGCTTTGAGAATATTTACTAAAATCTCGGAGGATTCTAAATATTATCGAAAGGCGAGATATTTTTCCGGTCAGTGTTTGAACCATTTAGGGAGATATGAGGATGCGGTTGAACAATTCGATTGGGTGATTTCGACTAAGAAGGGGACTTTCGATGTGTTATTCGAGGAGTCAGCTATCGCCGCCGGGGATATTTTGGTCGCTTTGGAAGAATGGGATGAAGGGTGGGGATATTATCGGCTGATTCATGAGATGTCCCCGAAATTGCCGCGAGCGTTGATAGGGCAGGGAGTATGCAGGCTCTTGCGGGAGGAATTCGATATGGCTGATTCATTAGCTGACAGCGTGCTTGTGAATTACAGCAATACCAGATATGTCTTTATGGCTCACAGTTTAATGGCGAGGTGCCGGCAGAAGAGGGGAGATTTGGGAGCCGCTGAAGAGCAATACAGCGTCATACTCGAACAGAGTGGAACTAAAATCGGGCTGGTCAACTATTATTCCGAGAAATTGAGACTCATATACCTTGTAAATGAGTTGAGAAATTGTGAAGAGAGTGTGCTGGCTGTAGGCGATGAGGAATTATTTAACTGTTATTGGGCTTTGCGAAAGGATACAGAGAGAATCACTAAGCGCTTGATGTTCACTGAAATAAAGCAGGTTGAGCCTGAGTTTGGGGGTTTTATAGAGGAGAAGCTCAAGATAATCCAATTGATGGAGGATTTCACCGCTTTAACCGATGATCTCATAAAGCTGAAAGATTTGAATATTATCAAGCAGTATCGAACTTTTCAGGATAAATTATTAGATTTGAACACAATGGTTACAGCCGCTGGCTATGGAAGACTTCAGAAACTGCCGAATTATTATACAGTTACCGAAGGTGATTTCAATAAGGCGGCGTTGGATTCTCTTTACCAGGTTACTTCGAGGGAATTGAACGAGTTGGAAGAAGACTTAATCGCCGCATCCATAGCTTTGGCAGGTGTGGATGAGGGGATTGAGCCGGAAGAACGGTTTATAATGCTGGAAACGGTGAATAATATTCGTGAATGGCGCCGTAAGCTCGATTTGCGGTTGAGCGGGGCGGTTAAGCGTTTGGGGATTAGGGAAGAACTTGATTTGACCAGGTGGAATCATATAGCTTTTCATAAGAGTATGGTGCCCGGTTCGGATTTTGAGGATTTAAAGGAGAGGCAAAGGCGAATAAAAGAGATAGATGAATATCTTCGGGCTCTGGGCAATATTGCTTATCAGTTGGGAATAAATCTGCGGGAACTACAGTATTGAAAGTGTAGAAGTGTGAAAGTATGAAAGTATGAAAGTATGAAATGAGGTTGTTTCGGGATATATGGTTGTTATGGTGGATAGTATGCGCAATTCAGCGAAGAGGCGTATTTGATAATCATTAAATTTTTCTAACATTTTTAATCAATTAAGGCTTAAGGATCATTATGAAAGACTATATCCTTAAGGCGGTATTCATCAATATTCTGCTGTTGGGAACAGCGTTTTTAGCGCCTTCAGTTCAAGCGCAGGAACCCGACACATTGGATGCGGCTCAAGAATTAGATTCCTTAGTTGAATCTGAGGAGACTGTGATTGAGTTCACTGAGGAGGATCTTTCTTTTTCCGATATAATCGCCGCGGCGGACACACTGCTTTCCAGTGAAGGTCAGCTTATTCTTGAGGGCAAGATAATCGCTATCGATTTATATGAGATGAGGAAATTGAAGCCTATGTTAGAATCCAAGGATGATATTTCTCTATTGAATCGGTATCACGATTTAGAGGAGCGGTTCACTGGATTATTAAAAAAAATAGAACTTGCGGTGTTGACAACTTATACGGTGGATGAATGGAAGTGTCTTCGGGAGGATTACGAGCTGGAGCGTGAAGAGACTATGGAATACATTGAAGCGTTGACCGATTCATTGGTATTGACTTATGCGCCGATGTTCACCTGCAGTAAAGGCAAGCGGCTGTTGGCAAATGTTGAAGACCAAGACAAGTTAGTGGAGGATTTCTATTATCGTTTGGGTGTTTTATATTTAGAGCAGGCTGAACTGCACTATGAAAGGGAATCATTCGCTTGGGATGATTTGGTCGACTCGCTGTCGTTTTTCCCCGATGCGGAAATCCCGCCTGAACCGGTAATGGATTATTCCTTGGCGACAAGCAGATTTGAAGAGATGTTGGACAGATTTCCCGATTCTGAATACAGCGATGACGCTCTGTATAGTCTGGCTTATATAATGAGCCGGAGTTCGGATGATAAGGTTAAGCTTTCGGGTGTGGCTCTTTTGGAGGAGTTTTCGCAGAGATATCTTTATAGTCCTTATTATCCCGAAGTGGAGATGAGGCTGGGGGAGTATTATTTCAATCATCCCGACAGTAAAACCGATTCGACATTCGGTATAGTGGACGCCGCCATTAGACATTATACGGAAGTCCTGAATTATCCCGAAGAACCTCAGTATAGCAATGCGCTTTATAGATTGGGCTGGGCTTACTATTTGAAGGATGAGTATGAGGGCGCAATAAAGTATTTCACCCGGACCATCGATGAGACATTAGAGAAGATGCAGCGGGGGACTTATTCAAATTTAATGGAGGAATCCATTGAGAATTTGAGTCAGTCTTTTGTCACAGGCACAGAGACTACTTACGCCGGTATCGGTTCAGCGGTGGAATTTTTACGGGATGATCCTATGCGGCTTGAATTGTTCGGCGATCAGATGATCAGGCGGATTGGTGATATCTATCAAAACGATATGGCGGATTTTCAAAATGCGATTCAAGCGTATGATACTTTATTGATGATTTTCCCGAACGATCCTAAGGCTCCCGAAATACAGCGCCAGAAGATTAAATGCTATGAAAGTATGGAGGTTGTCGATAGGGAACGAGTGATGGAAGAGAGATACAGGCTGTTTGAGATGTTCAATCATACGAGTTCGTGGACGCATGCGCAGAGCGATTCTCAGCTTGCCAAGAAAGCGAACCTGTTGGCGGAGAAGAATCTTAGGGAAATTGTCGATGAAAGCATAAAGTTATCCTCTGAGACCAATGAACAGGAGGATTATGAAAAGGCGGTTAAATTAAGTCAAACTTATGTCGATTATTATCCCAACACTACCGAGACCTACAGGATTCACAATAATTATGCTGCAATGCTGACTCTATATATGAATGACTATCTGTCCGCATTGCAGGAGAACATAAATGTGACGCGAAAATATTTAATGGGGGAATATCACGAACAATGCGCGGATGACGCTGTTGCTTGCGCATTTAAATTAATGGATATGGAGAAAGCGGGGGGGGTTATTCTACCGCCAAAGGAAGAAATCGAAATCGAATTGCCGCCGGATGTCATTGCTCGGATTCCCTATCTGGGAGACAATCCGCTCCTTACATCTGAAGTCCTGTATTTCTATACTGTGCAGAATTACCTTGACCTTTTCCCCAAGGGCAAGCACTGTGATATATACCTTCTGAGTGCAGGTGTTCTATATTATCGGCACGAAAGGTATGCCGATTCCCGCTACTATTTAGAAAGGTTAAAGAATGACTTTAAGGATTCGCCCAAGTGGGAAGAGACTTGCAAGATCATACTTGAGGGTTATTTCATCAGCGGGGATTATGCGAGTTCGGAGAAGCTTTCCAAGGAATTGCGGGCGCAGGCAGGGGATTTATCGCCGGAGTTGAAGGCGTTGGCGGAATCGAGGGTTGGTGAATCCATTTATAAGCAGGGGAAGAGTTATGAGGACAGAGGTGAATTTGTTCGGGCGGGTTCGGAATACAAGCGTGTGGCTATGGAATCGCCGAGAGTCGATTTCGCCGATGACGCACTCTGGGAATCCGGTCGTCAGTTTATGAACGCCGCGGCGAAGGACAGCGCCGCTTTGGAAAGTGGTGCAGTTTCAACAGTGTGGGACAGCGCTATAGTATCATTCGATTTACTTGCCGTTAATTACCCTAATTCTGAGTGGTCGGTGAAGTCGCTGAATAATATTGCATTCATTTATCAGAACAATTTGGATGATAAGATAAAAGCGGCGAGCGGGTTTGAACGGCTGTATGACACATACCGGGATTCTGCGAATGCCAGGCGGGCATTGATAAACGCCGGTGTGAATTATACTGAATTGGATAGTTTTGACGCCGCTCTTCGAGTCAACGAAAAATATCTCAGGGCTTTTGGTGAGGATACGGACGATGATAATGTAATCAGGATCTTGTATGACAATGCCGAGCTTTATTTGAATAAGGGCAATATCACGCGGGCAATCAACGCATTTTCAGATTTCACCCGGAAATTTCCTAATGATCCTCGGAATGTCAGAGCGGAATACCAAATTGGCAAGTATTATTTGGACAAGGGTGACATAAGCAGAGCTAAAAGCTCATTCAAGCGGACGGTCGAAGTTCATAAGCGGCTTGTCGATAAAGGGGAGGCGGGTTTCCCCAGGTATGCTTCCTTCGCCAAGTCGAAATTATTGGAATGGGATTTAAGTGAATTTGTGTCCGTAGAATATATGCCGTTAAGCGCGGTGGAATCTCAACGCAGAAGGAAAGAATCGCTCAAGCAGAGTATGGAGGAGGGGTATGAAGAGTTAATTTCATTCCGTCAGAAAGAAGCGATTCAGGCGCTGTATAATGTCTGTCGTTTGGACGAGGAAATGGCGTGGGCGGAACTGAATCAGTCGATTCCCCCAGTGAGCGCCGATAAAGCTATGGAGCAGCGGGAGGAGATATTGGATAAGTCGCTTCCTCTTTATATCGACGCCGCCGCAACTTATTATACGATTGGACGGGAGATTGCCGATTGGATAAAAGTTTTGAATGAACAGCAGTTGAAAATTCCCCGGCGCATAGCCGAATTGGATTCCATACTTAACGCCGAGGGTTTCCTACCGCCCGATTTGCAGGTGGAGAAGGAGGCTAAGCAGGGTGATTTAAAGGAAGTTGAGGAGTCGCTGCTAATTGCGGAAACTTTGAAGGACAGTTGTACATATAAAATCGCTCAGATATATTATAATAACGCACGATATGTGGAGGAAGTTCTCGATGGTTACTACGCAATGCCGGATCAGGGTGAAAACCGTCGATGGAAGATGTATTACCGAGCCTCTGTATTGGGAAAGTTTGCGGCTCCCCGGGTGCAGAGTGTAGTCTCACTTTATCTACAAGCCTGTGTGACGGCTGATACCATTAACGCTCAAGCCATTTGGCAAGACAGCGCGGCATCTGCGGCGGGAGCGGTGCTCGATAAACTGGCGCAGGAGTATTATATTTTAATCGAAAGACCTATGAAACGGTATCGGGTAAATCTCACCGCATTTCGGCAGAGGGTTCGCGAAGGAGATATATCAGCGGTTACTATTATGAGCTCGCCTACGCTTTATCTTAGTTTTGCCGATGCTTTCATCGATTCAATGATGATGAACATGGGGGCAGTTTTAGAGTTAGCGCATAGAGATACGGCTGGCACCCGCTTTTCGGAGGGAATCGATTCGATATACACTGAAAGCGTATGGAATTATTTCCGGCAGTATACCGATATTATTAATACGAACCAGGAATATTTCGATTCATATACAAGGAAATACGAACAGACCGGGGATGAACTTTATTTTGAGGGCATGGATTTATTCGAAATTGTCATGGACTATACTAAGGAATACCAACTGGAATTGCTGGAACATGCAACTGAATATATTGAAAATTACGGCATCATTACCGAGACCGGTGATGGAGTAATTCGCGAAATGGTCAAGCGGGATCCGGTCGGTTATGGATATCTGCTGGGATTATCGCTGGATAAAGGCGAATTGGTGGCGGGTAATAGTGAATGGCGGGTGGCGATGGAGGCGGACAGAGAATTCAGAGGGCTCGATTTCGATGATTCAGGCTGGGAATTCGCTAAAGTGATAGAATTGCCGGTTTTAGAGGAGGCCGTGGAGGATACAACGACTGCGATTGAAGTTGACACTGCAGTTGTAGTGGAGGATACTTCGATAACGGTTGAAATCGACACCACAGCTGCGGTGGAAGATTCTGCTGCTGCGGACAGCTTGTTTCAGTATGAGGAAGGGACGGTATCCGATACCGCTGAAGTATTGGGCGCGGTAGAGCCGGAAGAGGAGAGCCTGGATTTTTCAGCGCTTCTTGAGATGGGTGTGCAGGCGATTTCAGCCGATACGCCGGCTGAGAAGTTATATTTCCGCCATAAGTTCACGATAAAAGATATTCCTATTGCGGGGGTGGTGACCATTTCAGCGGACGATAAATTTTCTCTGTTTATAAACGGCAAGTTTGTGGGCAAGGGGAGTAATGATGAGATGGCTTGGCTCACGCCGGTGAATTACAGTGTTAAAGCATTTTTGGAGACCGGTGAAAATATCATCGCGGTGGAGGTGACTGATCCGGACCTTTCCGGCAACGGTTTATGGTTCAAGCTTCAATACAATGTTATGCCGGAGAATATTGACGATTTGCCAATCGTGCGAGTCACAGGGCGATGATGAATCCATGGCGGGCGTTAGAGATATCCTCATTCTCTGATTAAAGGATTTGGGGTTTAGGGTTTAGGGGTTAGTAATCATTGCATCATAATTATGGTAATAACAAAATATTAGTCAATTTTCTGCAAGAAAGAACACGAAAATTAGAATTTAGGTAATAAGATGAAAAAGCTAAGCACATATTTATTGGCGATTTGGCTTATCATTTTTGGAGCTGGCATTGGGTTTGTTTATGCGCAGGATGTCAAATCGGATTCTTCAAAGGGGGAAGCTGAAGGAAAGCCGCAGGAGGTACTTAAGATTGAAGAGGTGACCATTATGATTCCCGCTATGCAGGTTTTCACCATTCCGAGGATGGAGGCTGAATTACCTCCGGTGGATTTTATCGGTATTTTCAAGTCTGGTATTTTGCAGCCTGATCCGGCGATTTTCTGTCTGCGGGAGGAGGATTTAAAGCCGGTGATAATTGACGATTATGAGAAAATCCTTGCAAAAAAGAGAAAATAGTCATATATTAGTACAACGCTTAGCTGAATCTTGAAGATAATCCCTTGGTCAATTGCGGTTTGGCGATTCAAGAGCAGTAAGATAAAAGCAATCAATCAATAATAAAATAATTATTTTATAGGAGTAGTATATGCTCGCCCAATATTTCAAGAACTTCAGTCCTGACAATCCTTCTTCACCGTTTATGTATGGTTTGCTCATCTTATTGGTATTCATTCTTGCGATAGCAATTGAGCGTGGTTACTTCATATTAATTCGCTCGAATATCAATGCGCCTCGGTTTATGGCGGAGATCCGCCGTTTAGTCAACGCCGACGATTTTAAAAGGGCTCTTGCGCTTTGCAGGAGCGCCGGTCATAGAGCAATACCTCAGGTGTTCGTCAGAGCGTTAGAAGTAGCCGCTGAACGGGAGATAGTAGACTTCCGCGCGGTTCAGAATTCGGTAGATGAAGCCACATTAGAGATAATCCCCAAATTATCAAAGCGTACGAACTATCTGGCGATGCTGGCGAATGTATCGGTGCTTTTCGGCTTAATGGGGACTATTTATGGATTGATTTACTCATTCCAACATGTCGCGAATACTGAAGAATTGGGAAAGGGAATCGCAATTGCCATGAACACCACCTTCGGCGGCTTAATAAACGCCATTCCATCGATTCTTTTATATTCAATAATCAACACCAAGACCAATGCCATCATCGATGATATCGATGAGTATTCAGTGAAATTAATTCACTTACTTACCGAGAGAAAATAATGGCTTATAAATTAAAGTCCGCCTTCAGGCCTTCCGAGCGTAAGCGGCGTGAGATAGGCGAGGTTGAGATTAATCTGACGCCAATAATGAATTTGGTGGTAGTGCTTATTCCTTTGCTTCTCCAGGCGATTGTGTATATTGAATTGGGTCGGATTGATTATGAACCCCCCCCCTTGAGTGCAACTGAACAAGGACAGGGTGAATCCGAGGGCGGTCCATCTGAAGCACCTCAGGAACCCACTGCGCTCAATTTGGTGGTGAACATCGGTGATACCGCCATTCTGGTGAGTATATTCGGTGAAGTTGAAGGTGACAACTATTGGGTAATCGGACTCACCGAGCAGAATACACACGATTTTGTACAGCTTCAGGAGGTTTTGTATCAAATCAAGAATGATATGGTTGAGCCCACATTCCTGAGGACTGAAAAGGTTGTTGTAGATTCCACAACCGGTGTAACAATAGACAAGAAGATTTATCGACTTGAGGATGCTGATATTATTAGAATCGCCGCCAGCGCAAATCTGGACTATCAATCACTGGTGACTCTATTGGATATCACTCGCAGTGTTGTTGTTGACGATGTAGAGCATTGGTTATTCCCTCATCCGGTTTTGGGTTTAATGCAGCGAGTAACAGTTGCGCAGTAGTGATCTGGCAACTCCTCAGTTCACAGCTTAATTATAGATAAAAGATATAATTGAAAATGAGAGGATAAAATGGCATTCACTCCTTCCAAAGCGAAGAAGAACCTACCCAAAAAGGCGGAAATGCCCAATCTCACCTCCATGATGGATTTGATGACAATCATTCTCTTGTTCCTTTTGAAATCGTTATCGGTATCGGGCGCGCTTTTACATCAGGCTCAAGGGATAGAACTCCCGTTATCGAAGATACATATGGCCCCGGAATTGCATTTATCATTCATCATTAATTCACATGGAGTTTTCAAGGATTTGGAGGGTCAGACAGGAGATATGGTGGCGGACGCCGATGAATTGGCGAATGATGATTTGGTTATATTTGAACATTTAAAGAGTTACCTTGATTCGGAAAGGCAACTGGACAAAGAACTTGGGCGCAAACAGCGAGAGATTATCACCCTTCAAGGAGACAAGAATATACAATATCGGCATCTATTTAAATTCATTACGACTTGCGGTGAAGCGGGTTTCTCGACCATCCAATTCATAGTTGAGAAGGAGGGATAGGAGGCATTATGGCTACAGTTGCATACGCGCATTTCCCCAGGGAGTTAAATCGAAATATCGCAAGGGAACTCGATCAGCGTTTTTGGATAGTCTTCTTTGTAGTTTTCGTTCTCTACACTGTGCTGATTCTCTATGTAAGATCCCTCCCTATTACTGAACCCGATCCCAAGAAGGCTCTGGAATACCTCTATCCGACCACCATTATATTGACACCTGAAGAGGTTGCTGTGCCAGATATCAGCGTGCTGCAGGATAGTATTGCGCTGGTAAAGGAGATAGCGGTTAAGGATTCGATAGAACAGGTAGTTATTGACAAACTCAGCGCGCGCGAAAGTGAAACTCCAGAGCAGAAACAGCAAAGAATAAACGCGTTGAAGAGTCAAAGCGCTCAAATGGGTCAGGATATCACTGAAAATGTCGCCCAGATGAGTATCTTTCAAGCTGCGAGAACATATAAGGGTCCCCAAACCGGCAGAGGTCCAGGTTCGGGGAGCGAGCGGAGTATTCCGGGAGTAACCGATGTGAAGGGTATCAGTGGTCAAGCGGGTCCAATAAGTCAGAGTAGTGGAAGCATCATCGGTGGCCTATATGACAAAGAAGCCGGTGAGATTATCTTCTCATCTGCCACCGGGGAGAGTGAGATGATTCAAACCGAATTTGGGGGCCGTTTGCAGTTTGAAAAGGCTACGGTGGGAGAGGATGAAAGCGGGGGGGCGAGTTTGCGGACGCAGGAATCGATTTTTGCATTGGTTCAGGAGAAGATCGCATCCTTAAAACGTTGTTTCGAGAAACAAAAGAAACGGGATCCGCAATTGAACGGGAGGATTCGCATTTCCATGATTATTCTTGCTGACGGCAGTGTGGAACAGGTATCCATCCAGAGTCGATGGAGCAATCCAATTTACGGCGCAGAGGTGGATGAAGACATTCGCAAGCGTGTTAAAAGATGGCGTTTCGATGCGATTGATGGAGGCGATGTTCCGGTGGAAATTCCCATAAGTTTCTTGTAAGACATCTCAGGAGCAAAGACACCGATTCGTTTGAGGATTAAGTTAAGCGCATATTTTGAGGATAATCACAATCACGCAGAGGGAATTCCGTTTTTGGATTTTCAAATTGTAGAACAAAATTGAGTGTATTACTAAAACAGTGATAACCGTTATCTTTCAGGTAGCGGTTATTTTTATGTGAGTGTCGCTGATATGTTAAGAAGTCACACCTGCGGAGAAGTAAGGCGGGCGCATAGAGGTCAAACGGTAAGGTTAGCCGGATGGCTGCAGAGGACTCGAGATTTGGGCGGGCTGCTGTTCCTCGATTTGAGGGACCGGTATGGTTTGATTCAGGTGGTAATCGATCCGGGCGAACAGGTTGAACTTGCGGCGCGGGTTCGGAGGATAAACAGGGAATCTGTGATTACGGTGACAGGTGTAGTTAGACTTCGGCCGCCGGAGATGGTGAATAAGGAAATGGGGACGGGCGAAGTTGAGATATCACCTGCTGAGATAACTGTCTTGAGCGAGTGCAGGGAGTTACCCATTCCCTTCGAGGAGATTGTGGACGCCAGCGAAGAACTGCGATTGAAATATCGATATCTGGAACTGCGCCGACCCTATATGCAGAAGCACTTGGAGATTCGTCACTTAGCGGCGACGGCGGTTAGGAGACATTTAGATTCAAAGGGCTTTTGGGAAGTGGAGACTCCTTTTTTAATGAAGTCGACACCTGAAGGAGCGAGGGATTTTTTAGTGCCCAGCAGATTGAATAGGGGCAGATTCTACGCTTTGCCGCAGTCGCCTCAAACATACAAGCAGATTCTGATGGTGGCGGGAATCGACCGGTATTTTCAGATTGTCCGATGTTTCAGGGACGAGGACTTGCGGGCTGACCGGCAACCCGAATTCACTCAGATCGATATGGAATTGTCTTTTATAACCGAGGAAGACATATTCACCATTGTTGAAGAATTGGTGATTAATTTGTTCAAGGAAGCGATTGGCGCTGAAATTAAGCCTGATTTCCCGCGAATGGACTATGATGATGCAATTTCGCGATATGGCACCGACAAGCCCGATATCCGTTTTGGATGTGAACTGCGGAATGTTACCGATATAGTATCCGGCTGCGGATTCAGAGTATTCGATGAGGCTGAGCGGGCTGGCGGGGTGGTAATCGCCCTTCCATTTGCGAATGTAGGGCTTTCACGCAGGCAGGTTGACGAAGTCAACGCTATCGCCCGGGATTGTGGTTTGGCGGGTGTAGTTGCGGGGAAGTGGACGGAGGGGGCTTTAAACGCGCCCCTGAATAAGTTCCTCGCCGAAGGTAAAGCAGCGGCATTACAGAAGATATTGTTAGGGGGTGAAGATGGCATAGTGCTTTTCGCGGCGGGGGATAGGCGGGCGGTTTTAGGAGGTATGGGAAAGCTGAGACTCAAGCTGGGGGAACATTTCGGCTTGCCTAAGGCGGAGGGTTTTCTGCCTTTATTTGTGGTCGATTTTCCATTATTCGAGCTTGATGAAGCGGGTCGAATCACTTCCTCTCATCATCCGTTCACTTCACCGTTGGAAGAAGATATCGCCTTACTGAATGATGAGCCGTTGAAGGTTCGATCCAGGGCTTATGATTTGGTGATAAACGGTTATGAGACAGCTTCCGGGAGTATTCGTATCCACCGGCGCGAGCTTCAAGAGCGGATATTTCAAAAATTGGGAATGGGGAAGGAGGAAGCCGAGGCGAAATTCGGTTTTTTACTAAAAGCCTTCGAGTATGGCGTTCCACCGCATGGCGGTGTGGCATTCGGATTCGACCGGTTGGTGATGTTGATGTGCGGCAGGGATTCAATCAGGGAGGTTATTCCATTTCCCAAGACTACCAGCGGTTTGTCCAAGATGGATGGATCTCCCACAACCGTTGCGCAAGACACATTGGAGGAGTTGGGATTCAAGTTAGTTGGGCGCGGTAAGAACGGATTGAGGTTTGAGATTGAAATTCCTGACCCAGACAAGATGGAAGTTAAAAATTAAGAGTTGGAATTTGAATAGATTTTGCAATTCCAAATCGTTTTGTCACTATATGTATGACAAGATATTAAGTGATTTTCTGTTAAAAGAAGCAAGAATCTCGGTATTTAGGTACTACGCCTCGTCCGGGACTTCTCCCGGAAGAGTGGGCTTCGCAGAAATTTAGAATTTAAAATATAGAATTCGAGCCGATTCCGGACAAGCCGTAATGACGCAGTTTTCTGCATTCTCGGACAGTCTGCAGAGAGTAGGCAGCACTGTGAAATATCGACAATTTTTTGTCGATGCCGCAGGTGTAAGCGCCTAAATCCTATTTTCAAGATATGG
>JABMRZ010000556.1 GCA_013202315.1 Candidatus Tariuqbacter arcticus
CGTTCAGAATGACAATATTATTAAGTAATGATTTTTGCAAGAGGCTAATCTTATATCTTATTTCTTATATCTTATATCAGAATAACACAACAATATCGTTTCAACATTCCTTGTTCGATATTCGATATTCATTATTCTAAATATTATTAAAAGGTATCGTCAATGAATAACTTCCGGCTTCCACTGACGCTTTGCGTCAGCGTATTTCTCCTGGGAATAAACGTTCCCGTAAGCGCCTGTTCCAGCATCCTGATCAGCAGAGGTGCATCAGCCGACGGCTCGGTAATCATCACCTACGCCTGCGACGGTGAATATCATCCGCACCTCAATCGCACCCCCGCCGCCGACTATGAACCGGGCGATTCATTGGAAATCAAGCACTGGTCCGGAGAAATCTGGGGTAAAATCGCCCCTGTCCCCCACACCTACGCTTATGTCGGACTGATGAACGAACATCAACTCGCAATCGGCGAAACCACCTTCGACGGGCGTCAGGAACTGCAAAATCCCGATGGAGTGCTGCACTATTGGCATTTGATGAAATTCGCCCTCCAGCGGGCTAAAACAGCGCGGGAAGCGATCGAGGTCATCACCGGCTTAGTCGATGAATACGGCTACCGCTCCACTGGGGAATCGTTCTCAATCGCCGACCCGGATGAAGCCTGGATTATGGAAATGATAGGTCCCGGTCCCGGCGGGCAAAGCGCGATTTGGGTGGCGTTGAAAGTGCCGGATGGTTATATCTGCGCTCATTGCAATAAAGCACGCATCGGCGAATTCCCCTTGAACGACCCGGAAAATTGCCGTTATTCCGAAAATGTCATCACCTTCGCCATCGAAAAGGGGTACTACGACCCCAAATCGGGGAAGCCGTTCCGCTTCTGCGATGTATACTGCCCGCCCACCCCTAAAAACCGGCGATACGCCGAAACCCGCGTCTGGAGCATCTTCCGCCGCGCCGCCCCGTCTATGAATCTTTCGCCCGATTATCACCGGGCGGTCGAAGGCTCGCAACCCTATCCGTTGTGGATTAAGCCCGACCATAAATTATCGGCGGCGGATGTCTTCAGCCTGATGCGCGACCACTACGAAGGGACGGATTACGATATGACCCAGGGCATCGACGCCGGTCCCTACGGCACTCCCAACCGCTGGCGGCCGATTACCTGGATGGATGAAGACAGCGTAGAATACACCTGGGAGCGCCCGATTTCGACTCAGCAGACCGGCTTTTCCTTCGTTTCGCAGTCGCGGTCATGGCTGCCGGATGCGGTCGGCGGGGTGCTTTGGTATGGATTCGACGACACCTATACCTGCTGTTATGTGCCGCTGTATTGCTGTATCGATGACCTGCCTAAGTCGTATACGGTGGGAAAATTGAGCCGATTTTCCTGGGATTCAGCCTGGTGGGTGTTCAATTTCGCCGCTAATTTCGCCAATATCAAATATTCCTTTATGATTAAGGATATTCAAGCAGTGCAGAGCGAATTGGAGGGGAAGGCGTTTGCGTTACAGCCGGCGGTGGAAATGACTGCGGTAGAACTGTGGAAATCCGATCCCCAGCTTATGGTCAGACACTTGACCGACTATTCCGTGAACTATGCGGAAATAGTTGTAGAACGCTGGCGTGAATTGGGAGAATTGTTGGTGACTAAATATAACGATGGGTATGTGCAGGATGAGGAGGGCAGACCTCACGATTCCGGCGGCTACCCGGATAACTGGCTGAAAGAGGTGGTGAAATCCCGCCCAGACCAGTTCAAATTGAAGCCGAAAGAAGAAGATGTGCCTGAATCAAGATTGGTGGATTGAGTTGTGAAGCGGTGATGCCGGCCGGATTCACGGGAGTCGTAAATGCCCTGAAAAGCATTTTAGGTGTATGAAGGAATTGACGGCGGGGAGGGTGGTGGAGGAATTAGACAAGATTATTCAGGGTGATGAAGTATAATTAACCACGAATGAACACGATTTTACACGAATTGGAAAGACATTTTCGAGTTTTGAAGTGGTTGATGCTAAGAAACTTGACTTTTACTTCAAAATTATATAGTTTTCTTGTAATGCTAAAATTTAAATGAAAGGGGGTGATGCAAGTAGAGTTATCTAATATAATCATAAATAATTACGGAAGGAGGTGCTTTAAAGACATTATCGTTTGTCCCGCTTTATTTAATCATTTAAATCTTTAAAAAATTAGGTGAGAAAAAAATGAAAAAAACATTCACAACCCTATTTTTACTACTGTTTCTGCTAACTACCATAACGGCATTAGGGCAGGACAGCCCTATTAGTAAGGGAGCGATGTTAATCGGGGGAAGCGTTTCATTTGCAAGTATGAGTGGGGATTTATACGAAGATGATGGCGACAAGGCCACCCAATTTCAATTCAGTCCTACTTATTATTATTTTGTCACTAAAGGTTTTGCCTGTGGGGCTAAATTTGCTTATCTGAGTCAAAGCAAGGGGGACTGGTCCAGTTCAATTTTATCTATTGGTCCTGCGCTTGGCTACTTCATCGATACTGGAAATGAAAAGATATATCCTTATCTCGGAGTCGCCTACACATTTGACAGTTCAAAAGACGAAGATAGCAGCGAAGGTGGTTATGAATATAAGGCGACCGGCAGTCATCTCATCTTTGGGCTTGGAGCGGCTTTTATGTTAAGTGATCACTTGGCGGTAATCCCGGAAATCGCTTATAACCTGGTTACACTCGAACCCGATGAGACTGATGCAGAAAGTTATGATGGTAACATCTTTATGATTTCCATTGGCTTAGCAGGATTCTTATGGTAGGTTGAAAGATTTTGGTATGAAAAACCGGGGTGGTTGGGGGCGCTCCGGGTTTTTTATTTTCAAAGCAAGTTTGAGCTGAGATGGGAATGAGTATAGGAGAAATTATAATAGCGATTTCATTGAAAGACACATTTTCTTCAGTCACAAATGACAATCGAGCCATCTTTTCCATTATAGGTGAAATACCAGTGCATAAGAATATCGCGACCAATCAGACAATCGAATTTTTTCAGGGGACAAGATACAAGCTGTATTTCTTTTCCACTTCCCCAAGGAAAAATGATAAAGCCAAAAAAGACCGGGCGAAGCTGTTCATCTTGAACCGATGAAACAGTTTGATAACCTGTGTGAAGAAGATTAAGTTTGTCGGCCACTTTAGATGTTATTACACAACCACTTGCTCCAGTATCAATTAAAGCATTTACAGTGATAGCTGGCACATTCTCTCCTCTTGACTTTAACTTTTCTTGGATAATTCGTGGATGTGTAATGCTAACTTGGATAAAAGCGCCATTATCTTTCAAGATAATTGCAGGGTGAATCTGAATAATTTCTTTTTTACCGTCTTTTTCAACCTCGCCTTCTCCAACATATCTAATAGTATTTATCATAAAAGCGCCTCCCAAACAAAATTCAAAGGCTCCTTTTCAACAAGGTAATGAACAAAAAAGTCTGCTTCAATACCAAACAGACGCACCCCTTCTGCAGCCGCTCTTTCGTATTCATCGAACGCATCCACAAATTTCTCTTCGAACACAAGAAGGTATTTATTCCTGTGTTCCTTGAGGAGATTCTCCCTGTTATTGAGAACGAAATCGAGGTTTGATTTTAAGTCTTTTTCACTCATTGTTTTTTAAACTCCTATTAATTTGAGCGATTTCATTACTTGTCCTATCATATAATATTGTAAGAATTTCAGAAAAAGTCAAGACTCGAAGGGACAATTCTGCCAACAGCCGGACTGACGACTGCGGAGATTCGACAGCGCCCGAACATAACTATAACCCAAAGTCCATTGTATTGACTTTGAATATTGTATTACATCTTCGGTAGGGGTTTAATTAATTAAACCCCTACAAAACAATAGAATAAATCTCACTGTAGGGGCAATTCATGAATTGCCCCTACAAGCGATAATCGGTAATTATTTTCAGGGACTGTTGCCCAAATCAAACCAGTGTGCTGTCGACTCTCCGCAGTCGAC
>JABMRZ010000557.1 GCA_013202315.1 Candidatus Tariuqbacter arcticus
AATAATGGTTGGAGAGATTACATTCCACCCCCATTACCCACCAATAAATTGGTGGGCTATTATGTTGTATTTCATAATTGAATTAATACCCTGTGAATAATATCCCATCCTCCAAGAACTATACAGTTACAATAAATCTAAAAAATGGACATAAATATATGTTATTAAATTATTTGAAAAAAGGATGCGAAAATTTATGAATAATTCAGGACAAAAGGTTTTTTATTATTCTCTTCATCTCGCAGGCGAATTCATTCTGCATTCTAAATTTTAAGTTTTCAAATGTTGTCTCTGTGTCTCCGTGGTGAATTTCTTTTTGAGGGTAAGTAAAATGAAAACACCCATCAACCCGCACAAATCGCCTCCTGAAACCGGCTTGAAAGTGCTCTTAGCCGCTTCAGAAGCCGACCCGCTTATCAAGGTCGGTGGGTTGGCGGATGTGGTCGGCTCACTGGCGCAGGCGCTGACCGAATTGGGAGTCGATATCCGCATCATCATCCCAGCCTACAAAGCGATCAAAGACAAAGCCGCTCAGGAAGGGAAATTTTCCCTGAAGCCGGTCCACGAACCGATAATCCTGCATCTGGGCGAAAAGCTGAAAAGCGTGTCCTTCCTGCGAATCGATGATTTCCCCTATCCGGTATATTTGGTGGAAGATCCCAACTATTTCGACAGGGACGGCGTATACGGCGCAGACCCGGCAAGCTCCTATAACGATAATTTGGAACGGTATACAATCTTCTGCAAAGCGGTGATTCAATTCCTCACCGAAATCGGCTGGACCCCCGATATCATTCATGCCCACGATTGGCATACCGCTCTCATCCCGGTGTATCTGAAGCAGATTCGCGGAGGAGTTTCCCCACTGTCATATACGGGGAGCCTGTTCACCATTCACAATCTCGCTTATCAAGGGGTATCCCCGCTGGAAAAATTCGCCCTCCTCGGCGTCGATACCCATAAAATCGCCTGGGATGAATATGAATACTATGGGCGGTTGAACTTGATGAAACTGGGAATCCTCACCGCCGACAGACTGAATACCGTCAGCCCCAACTACCGGGATGAAACCTTAGCCGGAGGCGACGCCGGAGCAGGCTTGGAAGGTGTCCTGCAAACGCGGCGCAATCATTATCACGGCATCCTGAACGGTATCAGCCACGATGAATGGTCGCCCGAAAATGACCCCCTTCTTCCGCACAAATTCCAAGCCGACTGGGAAGCCTTCAAATCGGCGAATAAAAAAGCCTTGATTAAAAAATGCGGGCTCAACCCCGTTTCCGCTGAAGCGCCGATAATAGGCTTGATCTCCCGGCTGGTGCATCAGAAGGGAATCGATGTCCTGATTGAGACCCTGAATGAAATCATCGAGCGAGGGTGTTGTGTGGTCATCCTGGGTTCAGGCGATGAAGACGCTCAAGAATGCTTGGAAGTCAAAGCGCGGAAATATCCCGGTAAAATTCACCTCAATTTCACTCATAACACCCCTCTGGCGCACCTAATGTTCGCCGGGGTCGATATGTTCCTTATGCCCAGCCGCTTCGAACCGTGCGGTTTGACTCAAATTATCGCTATGCGTTTCGGCACTATACCTATAGTCCATAATGTGGGCGGATTGAGAAACACTGTGAGAGAATTCGACTCGGCTTCGGGCAAGGGAACCGGATTCAAATTCGCCGAAACATCAAGCCATAATGTTCTGAAAGCGCTCGATAAAGCCTTGAATGTCTACGCCGATAAAAGGCTGTGGAAACTTTTAGTCAGAAACGCCGCCGCTGAAAGCTTCACCTGGAAAAAATCCGCCAACCGCTACCTCGAACTTTACCACGAAATATCGACGGAACTGAAGCGATGAAGGTTTACAGCGGTTCCCCCCTCAACCTGGGTGCGCGAGTCGAAGCCGGCGGGGTCAATTTCGCCCTTTACAGCCGAAACGCCGACTCCGTCAAATTGACGCTTTTCGATGATTCAAGGGATGAACAGCCCGCCGAAGAGATTGACCTGTCTCCAATCCATAATCGCACCGGCGATATCTGGCACATTTTCATTGAAGGCGCCGGGCACGGCCAATTATACGGCTTCAAAGTGAACGGTCCCCGCAAGGCGGAATTGGGCTTCCGATTTTTTCCAAGGAAAATACTGCTCGACCCATACGCCCGAGCGGTCGCAGATTTAAACGGCTTGCCTAAAAGCGTCGTTATAGAAAATAATTTCGATTGGGAAGGCGTCCCCAAGCCCCGAACCTCGCTGGAAAATTCAGTGATATACGAAACTCACATTAGGGGCTTGACCATACATTCGTCTTCCGGCGCCAGGCACCCCGGCGCTTATCTCGGCGTCATCGAAAAGATTCCCTATCTGAAAGAATTGGGAATTACCGCGGTCGAGTTCCTGCCCCTGCAAGAATTCAACCACCGTGAAAATCCGCGGCGCAATCCCCTTTCGGACGAAACATTGGGCAACTACTGGGGCTACAGCACCATAGCCTTTTTCGCCCCTAAAGCCAGTTATTGCAGTTCCGGCGACTGCGGAGAACAGGTCGATGAATTCAAATTAATGGTGCGCGAACTCCACCGGGCGGGGATTGAAGTCATCCTGGATATCGTCTTCAATCACACCGCCGAAATGAAACTAAGGGGTCCTGTATACAACTTTCGCGGTATAGACAACCGCGCCTATTATTTAATCAAGAGGGACAGGAGCAGATATCTTAATCTCACCGGCTGCGGCAATACTTTCTTCTGCAACCATCCCGCCGCCGCCGCTTTAATCCTGGACTGCCTGAAATACTGGGTGACTGAAATGAAGGTAGATGGCTTCCGCTTTGATTTGGCTACCATCTTTAACCGGAACCGGAGCGGCGATTGGTGGGAAGCCCCACCCCTCCTGATGTGGATAAACAATGACCCGATCCTGCGCAATGTGAAATTGATTTCCGAACCCTGGGATGCGGCGGGAGGCTACAAAGTGGGATCCTTCGGCGGAGAAAAATGGTGCGATTGGAACGACCGCTTCCGAGATGATGTCAGACGGTTCTGGCGAGGTGATGAAGGGACGGTCGGCGGTTTAGCCACCCGCCTTGCCGGGAGCGCCGATTTATTCCATTCCAAAGGAACTCCTCTGCGGAGTATAAATTTCATCACCTGCCACGACGGCTTCACCCTCTGCGATTTGGTCAGCTATAAAAGAAAGCATAATCTTGCCAACGGTCATCGAAACAGGGACGGCGCTCGCGAAAACCTCAGTTTAAATTGTGGAAAAGAGGGTGAAACCGATGACCATAGGGTAATTCGAAAACGCATCAAGATGGCGAAGAATTTCCTCACCATTCTCCTCCTCAGTCAAGGTACACCAATGCTGTTGGGCGGAGATGAATTCCTCCGCACCCAAAAAGGGAACAATAACCCCTATTGCCAGGATAATGAAATCTCCTGGTATAACTGGGAATTATTAAAACGGAACCAGGAAATTTTCCGCTTCTGCCGGGAATTGATAGAATTCCGAAAACGCCATCCCGCCCTCCGCCGCAGGACTTTCTTCATTGGAGCTGACGCCAGTCCAAGCCGCCTGCCCGACATCAATTGGTTCTCTTATAATGGTAAGAGGCAGGATTGGAAGTCTGAAAATAAAACCCTCGCCTGCTTGATCGACGGCTCTCGAACCGCAACCGGCGCCGATAAAGATGACAACGACCTCAACCTAATGTTCAATGCAGGCGCCCGCGCCCGCAAATTCCGAGTGCCTTCGCCGGGTAATGGAAAAAAATGGCATTTAGCCATAAATACCGCCAGCCATTACCCAGCGGACATTTTCTCCCCCGGGGAAGAACCGACAGCCGCTGAATCGGGGATATGTCTGCTTGCCCCTAAGTCAACAGTTGTGCTGATAAATAAATGAAACCGGAGAATTTGAATAATAATATATTGAAACACAAGATAGTCGAACAAACACCGGTATTCGTCTTTCCGGCTTGCCCGGAATCGATTCCTGATGCCTCAGCGGTTGGCTGAATTGTGGAAATTACAGACTGTATTATCATCCTTTCTCACTTTCACACTTAAATCCTCGGATTAAAAATGCCCAAAGTGCACATCTTTGAAGTTAAGCCCAACATTCCTAAAAATTTAGAAAGTCTAATCGACCTCGCTTACAATCTCCATTGGTGTTGGAACGATTTGTGCGAAGACCTCTTCCAGCGCATCGATCCCGATATCTGGGAGGAAGTCGACCACAATCCGGTAAAAATGCTGGGAAGGATCAGCCAGGAAAGATTCCTGGAACTTCAAAAGGACGATGCCTTCATCGACCACCTCGAACGCTCCATTCGCAACCTGGAAGTCTATCTGATGGAGAGAAGCTGGTTCCAGAAGGAATACCCCGACAGAAGCGGGATGCAGGTAGCTTATTTCTCCGCTGAATTTGGCATACACGAATGCCTGCCGATTTATTCCGGCGGGTTGGGTGTTCTGGCGGGCGACCACTTGAAATCAACCAGCGATCTGGGAATTCCCATCTTAGCCGTAGGACTCGCATATCAAAAAGGATTCTTCCAGCAGTATCTGAACGCCGACGGATGGCAGCAGGAAACATATAAACACTTGGATTTTACTAATCTGCCTATGAAACTGGTCAAGGATAACAACGGCCATCCGGTTATTATTAAAATCGATTTCCCCGGAAGGGAAGTTGCGGTTCAGTGTTGGAAAATCGATATCGGCAGGGCGCAGTTGTATCTGTTGGATACCAACACCACCGAAAACAATCCGGCTGACAGGACTATCACCGATGAGCTGTATGTCGGCGATTTGGAAAAACGGATACAACAGGAAATCGTCCTGGGTATCGGCGGATACCGAATGCTGCGAGCTTTGGATAAGAATCCCACCGTGTTCCATATGAATGAAGGGCACAGCGCTTTTTTAGCGGTGGAAAGAATCCGCGACCTGATGCACGAGCACGGGCTTGACTGGAACGAAGCTAAACTCGCCGCCTGCGCGGGAAACATCTTCACCACCCATACACCCGTTCCCGCCGGAAACGATGTGTTCCCTAAATATGTGATAGACAAATACTTCAGAGAATACTGCGCATCTTGCGGCTTGAGCGCCGAACAATTTATGAATCTGGGGCGCATTCCCGGCGAAAATGAAAATGGCGAATTCGTTATGCCGGTCCTGGCTATGAAGCTCGCTTCTCATACCAACGCCGTCAGCAAACTGCATTGCCAAGTTTCACGGCGGATGTGGAGCAATCTCTGGCCCGGGCAGCCTGAAAATGAGATACCCGTCGTCTCAATCACCAATGGAGTGCATCCTCCCACTTGGATGTCACGCGAAATGCATAACCTCCTCGCACGCTATTTGGGACCGCAATGGGAAGAAAATCCCCACGACGCCGAACTGTGGAGAAGGGTGGATCGCATCTCCGACGAAGAACTGTGGCGCACCCATGTGCGAGGAAGAGAAAGACTGGTGGCGTTCGCTCGTGAAAGACTACGCCAGCAGCTCCAAAATCGAGGCGCCAGTCAAGCGGAAATCCTCGAAGCCGAAAATGTCCTGAACCCGGAGTTCTTGACCATCGGCTTCGGACGCAGGTTCGCCACCTATAAACGCGCCACCCTCATCCTTAATAACTTAGACCGATTGAAGGAAATCCTCACCAACAACGAACGACCCGTACAAATAATCTTCGCCGGAAAAGCCCATCCTAAGGATGAGCCCGGCAAGAAATTCATCCGTAAAATTATCCACATCAGCCGCGATCCAGCCATACGAAATCGAATGGTCTTCATCGAAAACTACGATATCTGCGTCGGCAGAAATATGGTTCAAGGAGCGGATGTCTGGCTTAACAACCCCCGCCGGCTTATGGAAGCCAGCGGCACCAGCGGAATGAAAGCCGCCTTCAACGGCGGACTCAACTTGAGCATCCTCGATGGATGGTGGGATGAAGGCTTCAAACCCAACCTCGGTTGGACGATTGGAAAAGGGGAGGAGTATGACGATTTCGACCTGCAGGACGATATCGAATCCAACGCGCTCTACGATATTCTGGAACAGGAAATCGTCCCGCTGTTCTATAAAAAAGGACCAAACGGCATTCCACGCGAATGGGTTCACTATATGAAGGAATCGATGAAAGTGCTCTGCCCGGAATATTCCACCAACCGAATGACATTTGAATACACCGAAATGTTCTATCTCCCGGCTTATGAAAATTTCTCTCGAATAACCCAAAATGAATTCGCTCTGGCAAAAGAATTGTCTAAATGGAAACGGAAAGTTCAAAAAGGCTGGCAGCAAATTAAAGTGCTTGAAGTCACCAAGGACAATGGAACCGGCTTTAAAGTGAACGATTATTATTCAGTCCAGGTTAAAGTCCAATTGGGAGCGCTTTCAGCGGAAGATGTGTCGGTGGAACTCTATTGCGGCAAGGTCGATTATGATTATAAAGTGATGGAAGGGAAATCTTTGACTCTCGATTTTATCGATAGCGAAGGAAACGGCGTTGCCGCTTTTGCGGGAAAAATCCCCCTCGATAACAGCGGCAGGCATGGATTCAGCGTACGAGTCATTCCAAACCGCGAAAAACTCGTCGCCTTCAGAGAACTCGGTTTCATCACCTGGGAGGAACGGCGGTGAAACTGTGGACTTTGCTATTAGGAAATACTGTCAAGTAAATAGAATAAGGGGCTCATATAAAGCCCCTTCTTAAATTAATCGGTTATCTATTCTAATCAGCAGATTGTATTTATTAGACATACGGAAACATTTAGTATA
>JABMRZ010000053.1 GCA_013202315.1 Candidatus Tariuqbacter arcticus
AAATCATGCGGGAATGACAGCCTAATAACCCTTTAACCCTAAACCCTTTTTAAAAGGTAAATTTAATATTATAAATTTGTTGACCAGACTGGATAACAGAATAAATATTCGATAGCCTGAAATAAATCCTTGAATGATGAATACTTGACACTTGATACTTGACACTTGGCACTTGGCACTTGGCACTTGGCACTTGATACTTGACACTTGGCACTTATTCATTCTGCAATTCACCCAATTTGAAAACTTTTATTTGGAGTTAAAAAATGAGACTGGGCGTCAATATTGACCATATCGCCACTTTGAGAAATCAACGGGAAGGAAACGAACCTGAACCCGTCTTCGCCGCCGGTTTGGCTGAATTCGGAGGAGCCAATGGAATTGTATGTCATCTGCGGGAAGACCGACGCCATATCAAAGACCGCGATTTGAATCTGCTCAAACAGACTGTGCAGACCCACCTTAACCTTGAAATGGCAGCCACCGATGAAATGGTCGAAATCGCCCTGAAAGTCAAACCGGATATGTGCACTTTGGTGCCTGAAAAACGGGAGGAATTAACCACTGAAGGGGGATTGGATGCCGTCTTCCTATTCGATCATATATCCCAATTAGTGAACACTCTTAAAGATAATAATATCGTAGTATCGCTGTTCATCAACCCGGAAATTGGGCATGTGAAAGCGGCGGTTCGAATGAAAGCGGACTTCATCGAACTTCACACCGGAGCTTACGCCGATGCCGAAGATGAAAAAAACGCCGATTTGGAACTGGGTAATATCGCTTCTATGGCGATTGCCGCCCATAAACTGGGGCTCAGGGTCTCAGCCGGACACGGTCTGAAATATTACAATGTACGCCGTGTGGCGAAATTGGAATTCATCGAAGAACTCAATATCGGGCATTCCATCGTTGCCCGGGCCGCAATGATTGGAATGGAACAAGCCGTACGCGATATGATCGCACTTATCAAATAGCTGTGAATCGCGGGTTGCGAATACATACAAACCACCAAGCGGACATGAAAGGGATATGCTGGAATAATAAATAACTTGAAACCTATAGCCTACAGCCTATAGCCTATTCTCAATGGCTCTATGTCTATGTAGCAAATTTATTCAAGTTAAATCATAGGAACAATTTCAAAATGTTAAAAATCAATCGTGAACAATTAGTTATGCAGGCGGTGGTGGGAGAAATCGCCCACCCCATCTTTGCACCTTCGCCTTACCGAATCGATCCCCAAGGGCAGCCCCTGGCGCTGCCCGGAGTCGGTTCTATCTGCTATAATGTCAAGATCGGAGATTTAGTCGACGGGTTTAAAGCCGACCATGTCGAACCCGGAGTGTCCATCGCCAACAAAGATAAAGGCTCCGGAACGCGCAGCCCCCAATTCGGACTGACCTTCCTCGCCTGCATCGGCAACCAAGCCTCGGTCATCACCGGCGACGCTAAAGGAGATAAAGGTGTGGTGACCGGTAAACACGGCGGGATTGAACATGTAATCGTCCATTTCCCGGATGAAACACTGGATAAATTGGTCATCGGCGACAAAATTCAAATCAAAGCCTGGGGCGTGGGAATGGAATTCGCAGATTTCCCCAGCGTTAAAGTGATGAATATCGACCCCGATTTGTGGGAAAAAATCAATCTGCCCGTTTTGTCCACCGGCAAAATCAGATTCCCCGTCACCCACCTCGTCCCGGCTAAAATTATGGGGTCGGGTATCGGCAAGGACAACGCCTATATCGGAGATTATGATATCCAACTCTTCGATGAAGGCGTGAATCAAGAATATAATCTCAATACACTCCGCTTCGGCGATTTCGTCGCCATCACCGATGCGGATAATACCTACGGCAGAATTTGGAAGGAAGGGGCGATCACCATCGGCGTGATAGTGCATTCGATTTGCACCACTGCCGGGCACGGTCCCGGAGCCACAACGATTCTCACCTCGAGGGAAGGACTGGTAGAACCGTTTATCACGCCCGACGCTAATCTTCTGAAATGGCTGGATCTGCCTTAAAACCGATACTCTCCGATGCGATTATAACAAAATAACGGAGCAAATATGAACCTGGAAGATTTCTTCCCCGAAATCAATGAAATCGAAGACCCCGACTTGCGCAACAATACTATCCTGTGTCTGCAAGGGGCGATTGAATATGGCGGCTGGTCATACCAAGACCTGAACGATATCCCCTTCACCCTGCTCGCCAATATTCCGGTCACTTTAGTCCAGCATACCCGCGCGGTAACCCAGCTTTCCATAGCGGCGTATGAGATATTCAACCGGGAATACGCACAACATTTCACCCTCAACCGCGATTTCGTCGTATCCGGCGCCCTGCTGCACGATGTGGGTAAATTCCTGGAATACAAACGTGATGGCGATAAGTTCGTCAAGAGTTCCTTGGGAAAAATCCTGCGCCATCCTTTCAGCGGGGCTGGCATCGCGGGGGAATATGATTTGCCCCCGGAAGTGGTGCACATCATCGCCGTCCACGCCCACGAAGGGGATGCCGGTTACCGCACTCCCGAAGCGCGAATCGTAAATCACGCCGATTTTATGAACTTTGAACCCCTAAGAGATATTTATAAAAAATAAGCTTCTTCGCTATTTCATATAAGTAAATCACACTTTGGTGAAGGGGAGTAAGGGGGATTCATTCCGCTCCTCGGGAATCCAATCCGCCCCTCGCCGGATCATTCCTGCATGGGCGGGACGGGAATGACAGCACCCTAAACCGGACGAGCCGAAACCAAATTCGAAAATCGAAATCCGAAAACCGAAACAAATTCAAAATTCAAAACTCAAAATTTAGGTACTATCGATACTCTTCGCAGTGCCAAACCCCGCCTTCCTGTCTGGCGAAGGAGCAGGTCTCACGATGGTCACAATTAATGCAGAGCCCTTTAAATTGAAATTCCTCAGATTCGCTGTAAGACGCGCCCTTTACCTCTGGCATTGGTTTAGGGTGAACATTGCTTTTCGGGACCGGCTCAAAATCGTCGAACTGCTCGCAATAAACAATCGGCCGCCGTGAATTGCTCATCGGAATAAGGCAATCAGCTTTGTGAATACAAGTTATGCAGATATCCTTAGTTTCTACTTTTAATAACATGGCTCTTTCCTCTTTTTAATGTGTTAAAACTGACGGTCAATTAAATAACGGTTTCGTTGCGTTACCACATTGTGATTAGGCAATAGCTGTGCCGATTTGGAAAATCTTGGTATAACGGAGAATTCTGATAAGTGAAATAGTGATATAATTCACAATATATCAATTGCTTAGGGAAGGAAAAACGATATTGTTGGTGAGTCAGTTATGATGAATGTGTATGAAAAGATGGAGAGAATTTATGGGGAATAGTGAACCATTGGGGAGAAATTCCCCAATAGCAAATTGTCAGGAATCGGGAGGTTTCATCGTCGCCAGTTTATTCCGTAAAGTCTTTCGATCGATTCCAAGTATTTCCGCCGCCTTTGACTTGTGCCCGTCCACGCTGTTAAGGACATTGCGGATATGTTCAGCTTCCACTTCTACCAAGGTGCGATTCAGCCGATTCCCATGCAGGGCGGAGTATCTCATCAGCGATGGCAGATCGGGAACATCAATGAATTCCCCCTCGCTCATAACTACCAACCGCTGAATGACATTCTCCAATTCACGAACATTCCCCGGCCAATAATAATTCTTCAAAACCTGTAAAGCCCTTTCGGAAAACCTCGGTGCAGGCTTGCCGAATTCACCGGCGTAATTCGCAGTAAAATGCCGGATTAACAAGGGGATATCCCCTTCACGCTCCCGCAAAGGCGGAATGTTAATGGTGATGATATTCAAACGAAAAAAAAGATCCTCCCTGAAAATGCCCTTTCGTATCAGGCTGAGTATATCCTTGTTGCTGGCGGCGATTATCCGCACATTAACCTTTTGGATACGGCTGGAACCCACCATGCAGATTTCTTTGTTCTGGAGCACTCGAAGCAGTTTCACCTGCATAGCCATACTGGTTTCACTGATTTCATCGAGGAAAATAGTCCCCCCATCTGCGGTCTGAAAAAATCCCGCGCGCGACTCGGAAGCCCCGGTGAATGCGCCCTTAACATGACCGAATAGCTCGCTTTCGAGCAGAGTTTCAGGAATGCCGCCGCAATTAACCGGCACGAAAGGCGCCGAAGAGCGGGGACTGCTGTAGTGAATGGCGCGCGCCACCAGTTCCTTGCCCGTGCCGCTTTCCCCGGTAATGAGGACAGTGGCGATAGTCGAAGCAGCCTTGACAATAGCCCCGAACACTTTACATATCGGCGCCGACTCGCCTATCATACCGAATTTATTCCCAGGAAGCGCTTCGGCTTTAACCTCCCCGGCTTTTCGCAGATTAAGCTTATCAAGCGCCCTGCGGACCGCTGAAAATAGTTCTTTATCGGTGAAAGGCTTGGCGAGATACTCCTCTGCCCCGGTCTTCACCGCATTAACCGCACCGTTAATCGTGGCATAACCGGTAATCATCATCACTTCGGTATCCTTGTAATTCTCCCGAATATGCCGCACCAAATCAAGTCCGCTGATACCCGGCATTTTCAAATCGGTGATAACAAGGTCAACCGGTGTGGATTCAAGAATCTTTATAGCTTCCACCACCGCCGGCGCAGTGAAAACCCGATAACCCTCTGCCGTCAAATTCCTCTGCAATACCTCAAGCGTGTCCGGAGCATCGTCCACCACTAATATTTGTTCTCTATGCTCTGACGAACTCACTGATTTATATCTCCAAATATTATAAGCAATTAATTCTAATTGTTCTAGTAAACCCTCATCCCGCCGCTGCGGGACAGCTTAGCATGAAAATAGCCATTGGTCATCAGTGATTATTAATATTTCATCTTTTCGCTGACAGCTGACACCTATTTTCAAGGCAAGAGAATGACATCTTACTAACCCCTAAATCCTAAATCCTAAATCCTAATTCCTAATTCCTAAATCCCAAATCCTAATCTTCAATTTTAAATTTTACATTCTACATTCTACATTTTACATTTGAATATGTTCAAGGAAGTTTCTCATAAAGTCGATTTTCCCGCTCAGGAGGAGGAAATCCTGCGCTTTTGGGAGGAAAATAATATTTTCCAACGCTCCATCGACCAGCGTCAGGGCGCGCCCGATTGGGTATTTTACGATGGGCCGCCCGGCACCAACGGTCAGCCTCATGTGGGGCATATGATGCAGTCGGCGTTGAAGGATTTGTTCGGGCGGTATAAGACTATGCGCGGTTTCCGGGTGCTGCGCAAAGCTGGCTGGGATACGCACGGATTGCCGGTGGAATTGACCGCCGAACGGGAATTGAAATTGGGGTCCAAGCGGGATATCGAAGAATTCGGGGTTAGCAAATATATCGACCACTGCCGCAATACCGTTTTCCGCTATAAGAGCAATTGGGAGGAATCAATCCGCCGTATCGGGCGGTTCCTGGATATGGAAAACGCCTACGCCACCCTGACTAATGACTACATTCAATCCGATTGGTGGACGGTAAAAAATATATGGAATCCTTCGTCTGAAATGCGGGAGAAATTGGGGCTTGAAGCCGGTGAAACCCTGCTGTATAAGACATACCGCATATCGCCCTATTGTCCCCGCTGCGGGACAACGCTGTCCAATTTTGAGACGGCGCAGGGGTATCAGGACACGGTCGATTTCGCCTTATTCCCCAAATTCCGGGATGCGGACGAGCCCGATTTATACTATATCGCCTGGACGACCACCGCCTGGACTTTGCTGTCAAATGTCGCTTTAGCGGTGGGACCGGATATTGAATATGTTACCTTGAAGCTGTCGAACGGCGATAAATATCTACTCGCCGAAAGCCGCCTTCACAGCGTTTCGGCGCTTATGGGGGAATACGAAATCATCGACAGGCGTAAAGGGCGGGATTTAGCCGGCAGGCGTTATATACCGCTGTGGGATTTCCTGCGTAATCCGGGCAGCGACGCTCATACGGTCATCGCCGACAATTTTGTAACGGTGGAGGACGGCACGGGGATAGTGCACCTCGCCGCATACGGTGAAGATGACTTCCGCATCATCCGTGAACACAATCTGCCATTGATTCAAAATGTGGACGAAAACGGCAAATGCCACGCCGGGCAGTTCAGCGGGCGGTATTTCAAGGATGACACCCTCGAGGTGGACATCATCAAGGATTTGGCGAAGAACGGGCTGCTCTTTCACCGGGAAAAACATACGCATTCCTACCCGTTTTGCTTCAGGTGCGATTCGGCGCTGATGTATTTCCCCCGGGCTTCATGGTTCATCAAGACATCGCGCATCAAAGATAAGCTGTTGGAAGCTAATCAGGCGATAAACTGGTATCCCGGTCACATTAAGAACGGGCGCTTCGGCAAATGGCTGGAAAATAATGTCGATTGGAACATCACCCGGGAACGGTATTGGGGATCGCCGCTGCCGATTTGGACCTGCGAAAAATGCGGGAATCACACCGTAGCAGCGTCTATCGCCGAATTGGATGAGCTATACTTCAAAGCACATAACGAACATCTACCGGGCGATTTCGACCCTCACAAGCCGCAAATCGATAAGGTTGAACTGCGATGCGAATGCAACGGAACTATGAAGCGGGAGAACTTCGTGCTCGATTCCTGGTTCAATGCGGGGATTATGCCCTGGGGGCAGTTCGGCTATCCGGCGGCGCCCGGTTCGGTGGAGATATTCGACAATCAATTCCCCGGCGATTTCATCTGCGAAGCGATAGATCAGACCCGCGGATGGTTTTATACTATGTTAGCCGCGGCGGTGCTGGTCAAGGGTGAAACATCTTATAAAAACTGCATCTGCACCGAGCTGATTATGGATGAAAGCGGGCATAAGATGTCCAAATCCAAGGGCAATGTGGTGCATCCGATGGCGGTTCTCAATAAATTCGGAGCGGACCCGTTCCGCTGGGTATTTTTCAGCGCCAACCCCTGGACGGTCAGGAATTACACCGATGATACCATAGTGGAAAGCCTGCGGAAAGTGATGATTCCCCTGTGGAACGCCTATAGTTTCTTCTCCACATATGCCAATGTTGACGGGTGGACCGCTTCGGATGAAATGCAGCCCGGCTCTAAGAATATCTACGACCGCTGGATTGTCTCCAAATTCCAATCGCTGTTGAAGTTGACCATCAATTCGCTGGATAATTACGATGTCGCCGCCGCCGCCAACGAAGTTGAAAAATTCATCGATAACCTGACTAATTGGTTCATCCGCCGTTCTCGCCGCCGCTTCTGGAAGTCGGAAAATGATACAGACAAGGATGACGCCTACCGGACTCTGTATTATATTCTATTGGAGTTTTCCAAATTGCTGTCGCCGTTCATGCCTTTCCTGGCGGAGAGAATTTACCTCAATCTCACCGAAGGGCTTGAATCCGGGCGGGACAGCGTTCATCTGGAAGATTTTCCCCGATTGGATGAATCGCTCATCGATTCCGAATTGGAAGCTGAGATGGATATCGTCCGCACCTGTGTCACCTTAGCGAGGTCGATGCGGGAGGATTATAAATTAAAGGTTCGCCAGCCTTTGTCGAAAATGATAGTAGTTACCCCGCCGCTGGAAGTTGTAGTTGAAACCGGCGAAATCATCGCCGAAGAGTTGAACATCAAGGAAGTAGCATTCATTGAAAGCGAAGCAGGGTTAGTGACAAGGAGCGCCAAGCCCAATTTCCGCACCCTTGGTCCCAAATTCGGCGCCAGGATGAAAGAAGCAAAGTCGGAGATTGAATCGCTCGACGACCGTCGAATCGCCGCTTTTCTTGAAACCGGGCAGATCGAAATCCTGGGCGAAATCCTCACAAGTGAAGATTTAGTTGTGGAAGAAAGCGCGGGTGAAAATATGGCTTTCAAGCGGGGCGAGGGGCTCGCGGTCGCCCTCGATTTGCGACTCACCGATGAGTTGATAGACGAGGGTTACGCCAGGGAATTCGTCAATAAAGTGCAAAATATTAGGAAGAAGAAAGGTTTGAATGTTACTGACCGCATTGAAGTTACCTTTACCGCCGATGAGAGGCTGTCGAGCGCTTTGAAGACATATAGAGAATATATCTGTAAGGAGATATTGGCGGTCGGCTTTGAACGAGCCGACGATACCGGAGGGGAAACGGTCAAAATCAACGACAAGACTGCAATTATTGATTTGGATGTGTGATTGTGTGTTTTATTGGAAAAAAGATTTGAAACACGGAAGGGCGCAGAAATCACAGAAAGGAATTTGAAACACAGAATCCCACAGAAAACACAGAAGACACAGAAAAAGATTTGTAACACAGAAGCGGATTTCTCCCGACTTGTCGGGACGGGAATGACAGAAGATTATTGGTGGGTTGAGAACCCACACTGCACATAAGATTTGAATATCGAATAACGAATATCGAACAAGGAATGTTGAATTGCTGTGGTGGGTTAAGAACTTAACCTACATCGCCGGAGGCAAGGAATTGGCTTCCCGCTAAAAGCATGCGGGAATGACATGAAGGGGCAGGGGGGAATACGCCGGGCGGCGGTCTAAAGCCTATAGCCCATAGCCTACAGC
>JABMRZ010000054.1 GCA_013202315.1 Candidatus Tariuqbacter arcticus
GGGCTGTAGGCTGTGGGCTGTAGGCTATGGGCTGTGGGCTGTAGGCTATGGGCTGTGGGCTGTGGGCTATGGGCTGTGGGCTGTAGGCTTTGGGCAATGGATTTTTTAAAATAGAGAATAGTATCATTGTAAAGAATTATGAATTATGAATTTTGATAATCAATTACATACAACAGACAACCGAATACCGTTTTATCAATTTACCAAATACAAATCCACATAACACTTGGCACTTTACACTTGGCACTTGATACTTGGCACTTATTTTACCAGAACTAACTTCTTAACCGCCGCTTTCCCGTTTGAACGGGCTCGAAGGAAATACACCCCCGAAGGTATTTCACCCGCGTTCCAACTGAAATTCTTACTGCCCGGCGGCAGGAATCCGTCATAGACGGCGGCAACTTCGCGCCCTAAAATATCATACACCTTCAAGTCGACATCCCCCCCCACGGTTAGAGCGAGGGTGAAATTCACCTGCAGGTTGAATGGATTCGGATTGGGATATGACAGCGATAGTCTGGCTTCAGGATTTTCAGCGGACAAGGATGCTCCGAAAGCGGTGGCATACTTCAACATCGCATATTCCGCATTGTTCAGTAAATCCTCCAAGTCCGTTCCGGCTAAAAGGGCGAAAGCGGCGGTAACCGTAGTATCGGGAATCAAGTCAATCGGTCCTATCGAAGTGATATGCGAATATTCGCTCCCGGTAGCAGTCTGCGAACCCAATTCCCCGGTCATAAACCGGTATAAATTGTAATCGGAAAGACCGCTGCTTCCATAAGTGTAGATGGTGTTGTCGATCGCCCGATGGGCGTATACCGGATGCGACAAAGGAACCACGCCATAAAAATACGAGCCGTTAGTGTACATATATCCCACCCCGTGCGCCGAATTATAGCCTACCGAATTCAAGTTCCAATCCTCAATATCCCAATCCATAAACATACCGGCGTAACAATTTTCCAATAAGGAATCGGAAATATTGGTGTACTCAAATTCAACAATCACGAAATCATCGAAAGGCTCGTCAGCCCAGGCGTAAGTGTTTTGCTCTACATATATTGAAGGCAGATTGAACATTAAAATATTATGGTCATGGTAAGCGGCGTATGATTGCTGGTCGGCGGTTTCACCCGGCGTGGACATCACGATGGGCTCATTGCTACTCCATTCAAATTCAAATGGATATATATTCTCCCGGAAAATGGAAGTTACAACTCTGTTCGGCATCAAAGTCAGAGCCATACTGCCGTGATAGAGGGCGTTCGCCCCCTGCGCTGGGAAGCGAAATCCTTCACCCACCTGATTAGCATAACTTTCGTAGGGATAATCCCTATAACCTACGGCGGCGAAATTGGATACGGTGCAGGTTATATTGCCGATATTATGGTTGGCATACGGCGGAGAAGCGACTATCATCAATTCCAAGCCGAATTCATAGCCCGCTTCGGTGGTAACATTCAGTGTGAAGTGTATAACTTCCCCCTCGCCGACCGTTCCCAGCTCCACGATGTAAGGGTTATCGCTGTTGTCCGATGATGAACCGGCGGGGATACTGCCGAAATCGGCGCTGTTTTGAATAACATTAACTTGAGGATTAGTGGTGGACAGCAGGGCGGTAACCCCATTCGCATCTTGGAAGACATTGCCCAATGTAACGATTAATTCCAGAGTCTCCCCCGGTTCGGGAATATTATCACCATCGCCGCCCGCGCTGTCGCTGATGGTGTAATAATCCAACCGGATTCCCGGCAGCAGTTCACCCACCGCGCGGTAGGCGTTGACCTTGCCCGCGCCCAGATAGCCGGCATATTCGGGGGAATTGTAGTTATAGATATCATCGCAGGAATTCATTATTTTGATGGTCGCCTGCTGAAAATCCCATCCGGGATTGACTGAAAAGACCAATCCCGCCACTCCCGCTACCAAAGGGGTGGACATCGAGGTTCCCCCGCTGGGCGCGTAAGTGGGACTGCTCCCGCTGGTTGTGTATGTGGAAAAAATATCTTCACCGGGGGCGCTGACATCCACCCAGGTGTGATAATTACTGAAAGAAGATTTGGCGTTATCCGGTCCGATGGAAGCTACCGCTAATACACCTTCGATGGCGGAGGGGTAGTGCATTATTTGACTGGAGTCGTTGCCCGCGGCGGCAATCACCAACGCTCCGGTTGAACATGCATTGGCGATAGCGTCCGCTTCCAATTGACTGTAGCCCCCCCCGCCCCAGGAACAATTAATCACTTTAGCGCTGCAAGCGACCGCGTATGTGATTCCCTGAGCACCGGTATAGATGGAATTTCCATTGCCGCATTTCACCGGCAGAATCCGGCAGTCGGGCGCCATTCCGGCGATGCCCTGACCGTTATTGGTGACCGCGGCGGCGATTCCCGCCACATGGGTTCCGTGATAGGTGGAACCGAACAGAGTGTCGTCGTCGATTGAAGGGTCGTTGTCATTCATCATAAAATCCCAGCCGTGAATATCATCGATGTAACCGTTTTCATCGTCGTCTATTCCGTTATTGGGAATTTCCCAAGGGTTATTCCAAATATTGGACAATAGGTCGGGATGGTCCCAGTCGACTCCGTTATCCACAATTGCGATGACCACATTGGGGTCGCCTTTAGTTACATCCCAGGCGGAAGGTGCATTGACGCTGGGAAGGTGCCACTGCATACTGTAGAAGGGGTCGTCGGGTATTTCATCCAACCCCCCGGATTCCCCTTTAACACCAGCGCCGATGTTGTCAACACTTCGGATGAAGGCGGGTTCCGCATATTCCACCCCGGGGATTTCGGATATCCTCTCCGATAATGCGGGAATACCGGCGTCATCATCGAGTTGAAATTCATAAACCCGCTTCAATCCGCTGGGATCGCGACCCCGCAGATGAGCGAACAGCGCAGCGCGGCTTTTAAATCCATTATCAAGCAGAATTTGGTCGAGCGCCGGAATGCCTGAAAGATTATCAAGGCGATTCCCCGGTTCATAACCCGATTCAAACTTGATATACAGCTTCCCCGGCAGATAATCGTCCCCCATTAGCGGAACGGAAAACAGCAGCGCCGCTGAAAGAGCGGCTGATAAAATAAAGTTGGTTTTGGACATTGTTCTGTTTCTTTTATTACCTTAATTATGAAATTCGTGTTTTTTCTGGCATAAATTGACTAATAGTCTGTTATTACCTTAATTATGAAGCACTAACCCCTAAACCCTTTGTAGTGTGGGTTCTTCACCCACCACCAACCGCCCAATATTATAAGGCTAAGAAAGAATACGAAATCCAATGTGTCCCGGCTTTCAAATCGTCCCGGGGCGTCCTATAGCAGTATTCCAAGCCGGTGGAGCGCAGCCTGCTGTGCAGACCGAAACCCGCTGATACCATTTCTTCCTCCTCCGCATCTTCCCAGCCCCCCCGCAGAGATAAGGTCTGGATTATATTCAATTCGATTCCCAGGCGGATATCCCGTTCTTCTGAATTCAATTGTTCCCAATCGCTTCCGGCGAAATCGCATTCGACGATGAACATCCCCAAATTCGCCGCCGCTCCGAAAATGAAAACCCGGGGAAAACTGCGCATCTTCGGTTCAAGTAGATTCCTCGCCATAAACGCCCAATTGAGAAAGCCGAACCTCTGATAATATCCCAAATCCAGAGAAAACTTATGAATATATTCGGTGGCGCCCGCCTTCTGGGTGATGTATTTGAGGTTAATCCCGGTGTATATGGAATTGGAAATACGGGCGGCGCTGGATTTAATGAATTGGAAAGACCGGTATGGACTGCCCTCCCAATCGCGTTTCTGCTTGATGAAACCGAAACCGGTATGTTTGCCCTGATATCCGCGTTTGGCGTAGAGCGTCGACCAGTTTTCTACCAGCGGAAACCCTTCCCACCCAAAAGAGATATCGGTTGAAACGGTCTGAAGCGACATCAAAGCGGCGGGATTGTGATACACGCATAAAGCGTTATCCGCGGAGGCGATGAAAGCGTCCCCCATTCCACCCGCGCGCGCTCCGATGGGATATTCATCCGCTAACGCCGAAGATAGAACTGTCAATACCGCCGAAATAACGATTATTCCCCGATAGAATCTGACGGCTGCGAGGGTAATGCCGGATCCGTGATGACAGCGTCTTCCGGGCTTAAGGTCGGCCTCTCCATTCTTGATAGTATAGCACCTCCGTTAAGGTAAAGATATAAAAGGAAGAACGCAGCCGCAAGTATCAGGTAAAACACGGGGCTTTTAGCCGCGCGCGGCTGATAAAGGGTCTTGCGCTTAAAGCTAAATCGCTCTTCTTCCTCCGGTTTGGCGAATCTGGGGGTGTATTGAAAACGGCGGTTCTTTTGCGGCTGCATGAACAACATTTTCACCTCCGGCAAATTTGCGCTAACGCCTCGTCCATCGCCCCTTCCACAATGACCGGCGAGCACACATAATTGTTGCATATGAAGGAAAAAATATATTCCTCCTGCCCGCAGCATAGATAGCCGGAAAAAGCTCGCACACCGCTCATACTTCCGGTTTTAGCGCGTATTACGCATCCGGGTGCGGTGAGTTTCCGGCGCTTCAGCGTCCCTTCACCGTATTGGGGCAGGGAATTCACAAATTCTTCCCCAAAATCGGAATTGCGGCAGTATTCCAGCAAATCGACTATGGTTCCCGCCGACAGCCAATTGTGGCGGGATAATCCGCTGCCATCGACCAGATGCGCCCCGGCAGGCTCTATCATCGCCTCGAACATCAGGCTGTCAACTGCTTTCAGCCCCGCTTGAGGGGAACCCTGACCGTATACTTCGCTCCCCAGCGCCCGCAGAATCAGCTCGGCGTATAGGTTGATGCTTTCGGTGTTGATGACTTCGATTATTTCAGTCAAAGGCGGAGAGCGGTGCTCGATTAATAAACTCAGAGAATCCGCCGGAACCGATGTTCCATCGAAACCGAATAACTTCGGTTCACCGTAAACAGTTATTCCCTCTTCTACCAGAACACATTCAAAGACGCGGAGGAAATATAGAGGCGGGTTCTTAACCGGAATTCTTATCGATTCGCACTTATTCGGTTCGACTACCCCGGTTAAAACTAATTCACAATCGGGAACCTCCCATCGCCAGGAATAGTTAGTCTCCGCCGAATCGGCTATAATTTCCAGTCCCGAAGTTACAGTGAAATCTTCCAGCGGCGGATACCATTCGCACGATAACGCCCCGGCATCTTCCCCCGAATATATTTCCAAATCGATGCAGTTGTCGTTGAAAGTGAGCGCGCTGGCGGGAGCGGCGTATGAATAGAACAAATCCCCCCATTCCCAGCTCGATTCAAGCGCTGAAGGCGCGAACAGCGTATCGACTGCGATGATATCACCGTTGATTTGAATGACGCCCAAACCGGCGATTTCAGCCGCCCACTCTCGAAACACATTCAAGGGGTCCTCTTGGGTGAACATCCGGCTAATGCCGGGGTCGCCGCCCCCGGCTATGTATATATTTCCGCAGAGGATACCGGATGAATCGACTTCACCGTCGGTCATAATGAGGGTCGATATCCGATGTTCACCCCCTAAGAATTTCAGCGCTGCGGCGGTGGTGAACAGCTTGGCGTTGGATGCAGGTATTAAAGAATAGGCTGAATTTCGCTGGTAAATGACTTCGCCGGAGTAGAATTCGATGACTTCAACGCTCCAAACTGCGTTCTCCCCTGCGGAAGACAGTATTTCATCGAGGCTTCTCCGGAATTCCTCCGCCGCGCCGGGCTTGAATTTAATAAGCGCGGAGCAGCCGATGATTACCGCCATCAAGACTGCCGCCAGGCAAAGCGTATATGTTCCCCTAAAGCGCACTCAAATCCTTTCCTACAAATAGGATGGAAAAAAACTTCACAAAGGGAGAAATAATCCACCAAATAACCGGTATGTTCAAGAAATAACCCCCGGCAATCACCACTAGAAAGATTAACGGTCCCCATCTTTCCAATTGAGCGTATTTATAAGCCGCTTCCCCCTTCAATAAGCCGCCTAAGATTTTGGAACCGTCCAACGGCGGCAGGGGAATTAGGTTGAAAACCGCCAGCACTAAATTTATCATCACCGAATAGACCAGCATTATATAGATGAACCGTCCGACTGCCGGCCCGAAAATCGTCCAATGTTCACCGTATACCCTCAGCACCATTCCGAAGATGAAGGCTAATATCATATTCGCCGCAGGCCCCGCAATAGAAACCCAGATTAAATCTCTTCTTGGGTCTTTGAAATTTCGCGGGTCGACCGGCACCGGCTTCGCCCATCCGATGTGTATTATAAACAGCATCAGGGTTCCGATGGGGTCTAAATGCGATAGGGGATTCAGGGTCAACCGCCCGGCGCGATAAGCGGTGTCGTCCCCTAATTTATACGCCACATAACCGTGCGCATATTCGTGGCAGGTCAGCGCCAGCAAGATGGGCGGCGCGATGGCGGCTATAAGTGTAATGTTCAAGATATTAATAAATAGTGAATAGTAAAATTGTACTTAACAGTATAAATCTATTAATCAAATAGCTGAATGACAAAGTATCAAATGTCGAACAGTCTAACTTCTTAAAGATAACGGAATTGAGTACAAGCCCGCTTCAAAGTAGGGGTTTGATTAATCAA
>JABMRZ010000055.1 GCA_013202315.1 Candidatus Tariuqbacter arcticus
AAATCTTTGTAGTAAAAAATAGGTATTGAACTATATTGTGATTAGTCATTCAAGAAATCAATCGACTTTTGCAAGAGGTTCTGTGGATAGCATATACTGCTTTATTATATTTAATTTTAAAGATTTTACAACCAAATCCCTCCTCTTTAGCATCCTCTATCAGTTCATATGCAAAAACAACGCCTGGATCTGCTTTAGCTTGTTTGGAAACAAGGCTGGTCTGTGTTTTATCCAAATTTTCATCAATTGGTGCACCATAAAATCTTCCATCTGCTAGAATTGCTTCAGCATGCATAGTGTAGTGAAAAGCCGTACCTGGTCCAATTACTCCAACATTATCGAAAGTGGGAATTTTGTTTTTAATAAACGTTTTCAATTTTTCAGCATTCATATTTCCGATTTTTCATAATTAAGTGGGTCTTAAAAGTATTTTTCTAACAAGTTAAGAACTCATTTAACTTTTTCAAATATTTTAATCTACTTTTGTTAGCATAGATAATTTTCCAAATCCCCTCCCCCCAATTCACTCATCTCCCGTCGGGATTACGGAAGCCCTCTCCACCACCGATAACCGATAACCGATTACCGATTACCGTGAGTCATCAAACAGAGTGAATGACTATAAATCCGCCGTCAAAATAAACACATCCCCCTGATAAGCGCACATACCAGGCGGCAGGGTATATCTTTCGCAAACGGCTTGATCGAGTCCCACCAATTCTAACAAATCGTCTTCACGCGGGAAAAAATGGAGATGATAATCCATTGAATAAGGGATATATTCCTGCGAAGGAAGCAGAATGATTATCCTGCGAGAAGCCACCCGTTTGATTTCCGAAACCGCCTTTCCGATATCCTTCACATGTTCAAGCGTATGCGCCGATACTACTATATCGAAGGCATTCTCTCTGAACGGTAATTTCTCTAAAAACGCTTGAATCAACGGCACATCCGCCCCTAATCTCCGCCGAGCCAATCCAAGGGCGACTCTTGAGATATCCACTCCGGTCAGTGAACTTGTTTCACTGAGTAATGCTTCTATCAGATATCCATCGCCGCATCCCGCATCAAGCGCTGAAGCCCCTGGGATGACCTTATCCGCTATTCTCCGTATATCCGCCGGGCTCAGGTCTTGTTCACGGCAATTCTTCCAAGCTTCATCATAGGTTTCAATCCAAATTTCATCATTCGCAGAGAGAGCCTTCCGCTTCCATTCCAAATCGAACCATGAACCCAGCTTCCCCTGAATTATACGCTTGGAGAATAGGCGGTTATACAGATAATGGATTGGGCGTGGAATAACACTCTTGAGCTTGGATTTCCAGGACATAACCAGAGGAGTATTTGTTTGCAACTTATATTGAAAAAGGGGATAGACATTACAGTCCATCCCCCGAATAGGTATTTAGTAACTAATCATTACTTCTTACTGAGTGCCGGGACCGCCCCCTTGTGAAGCGGCTGGCTTCACCCTTAAGATTATCTTCTTTTTCCCATCCGGCGACTCAACGATTTCATAACTGATCACTTCTAATTCGTCATTATTTATCTTGCTTAATATTTCATCAATATCCCCGGTTCCTGTCTTCAATTCACCTCCGGTATATTTCAACTCATCAACTTCAGTGATACCTAACTTGTTGACTACCGACCTTACCTTTTCGCTTTCCCGCATCTTCTGCTGGCGGGTCTTTACTATTGTAACGGTTGTTCGTCCGGGCTGGCAATTGTTGCCGGCTACATTTATAGTTAAATCCTTATCTGTCCGTCCCTTAGCGTATAAACTCAATGCGCCGGAGGCGAGCTGGGCTTCCATTTCATTCGCCCAAGTGTTCCCATCGATGGAAAACAGCGCTCCGGAAGTTGTGGAAGAAATGACTACATTTGAATTGCAATTCAAATCGACCCTGTTGGTCTCAGGATTTTGAGCTTTTAATTGTAGTTGGAAGGATTGATTGGGAGCTTGATTGCCCGATGGAGTCTTGATTTCAAGTTTCCAATTTGGACCGGTCTCTTCACGCTGTTTAATCTCTTTCTTGGACAGCTTTTGAGGTTTATCGGGCGCTTGATTCGCTCTGGCGGTGCTCTTTTGATTGCGCTTGACCATAACTTCGCCGAGTTCATTCTGGAATTGTATCAAACCTTCAAAAACGAAGACAGTGGAAGTTCCCAGTTCGTCCACTTTAACCGAGAACTCAGTCCCCTTAACCGAAGCGACCGACGAAGGGGTTTCAATTTCAAATCTGGTATCACGGCGAGTTACCTTCGCCCAAATTTCGCCCAAAGGCAGGTCGACCGAGACATCGAGTTTTCGTTCACCTTTCCGTTCAGCTTTAAGGGTCGCCTCGCTGTTCTCCTGGACTTTAAGCATACTGCCGTCGGTGAATAAAACCGCCACTGAAGCATCGCTTCCTGTCGTCAAGGCATCGCCGCTGTAGAGTAAATTGCCGGCAGTGGCTACTATCTTTTGCCTGGTGTCGGAACGCTGCATTTTTACTATTCCGACCACATTTTTTATCGCCGCAATAGGCCTTTTAGTCTGAGTCTGCGCCAAATCGAAAACAGCCATCGCCGCAACTAAGAATAAACTGATTACAAGCCTCATTTATCATTCTCCCATAGGGGATTTATATTATCTTGAAAATAACCGGTACGCGAGTCCGCGAGCTGGGGATTTTCATTCTTCGTGGTGGATGGTTCGCGATAGAGACCATCCTCGATGGTTTACTCTGAAAATAGGGGTTAGGGTATAGGGGTTAGTATGCTGTCATTCCCGCATGCTTTTAGCGGGAATCCATCCACCATTAATTTTTACGGTCCAAATAAAAGCTCAATTACCATTTCACCCGATGGGGTAGTGAAATTAGCTATAGCGCTTGGATCGCTGATCGGCTGCCCCTGGTCATTCAACGATGTAACCTTCCACCAATACGGAGTCGAGAACTGCAATTGCGTAACCCCGCTGGAAGGATATGTAACGGAAGAAGCGCTTACATTATCATCGCTCCAAATTACCTGGGTGAATGATTCATTGGAAGAAACTTCAATCCCAAATCTGTTCACCCCTTCAATCGGGTTCCAATTGAATGCGGGCGTTAAATTTTCAACCTCTTCGCCCACCGGATAAACCAGTTCAGGAATCAACGCAGTGGAAACGGTGAAACTGACAGCCTCGCATGGATCCCCAATCGGGTTGCCATCGCCATCCAATGCCACCCCCTGCCACCAATATGTGCTGCCATATTCCAGAGGTGTTACTCCCTGGCCGGGATAGGCTACAGATGTCCCCGTAACCTGCATTGTCGACCAGAGCATATCGCTCAATTCACCATCACTGTAGACCATCACACCATATTTAGCCGCCCCTTCAAGCGCTTCCCAAGAAAAGGTAGGGGTGAGTGTATATACCGTCGTATTTACCGGCGCAATCAGGATTACGATACCGGTGGTCACCAAAGAGAAACTTCCGGTGTTCGACCACTGCCCCAGCGTATTGCCGTCAGCGTCCAAAGCCCTCACATGCCAGAAATAATCTTCACCGAAAACTAAAGGCTCATCGGCGCCGTAAATAATCGAAGTTGCGCTTACCTGCGCTTCCCAAAGCGTCTCATTGAAACCGCTTTCACCTGACACTTGAAGCTGAAAGCCCGCCGCCCCGGTCATTTCACTCCATTCAAATTGAGGTCTGGATGAGGATACTTCGCCGAGAGGGGCAATTAAATCCACCGTCAAATATTCCGGGGTGCTGAAAGGACCGACATCGGAGGTGAGACCCACCACATTCCCCCCGCCATCCAAACCGGTTACCCGCCAGAAATACTCGGTATCCCAATCCAGCGCCGGTTCAGCGGGGTATTGAACGGATGTTCCCTCAATTGTCATAGAATGGTGGATACTGCTGAAATCACCCGTAGGTGAAACTTCCACCAGATAATTCGCCGCGCCTTCAAGAGCCGTCCAGGACAGAACCGGAGTCAAATCGCTCACGGTTACCCCCAGCGGTGAAAGCAGACTTACCTGCTCCAAATCCGGGGTGGCGAAATATGCCGCTTCGCTCGGATTTCCATAGGTGGAACCATCCAAATATGCTGAAATACCCCAATAATATGTGCTTCCATAGGACAGCGCCGCTCCGCCGTAAGGGGTCTGGGTTTCAGATACCGTCGCCTGCCATATAATGTCATCTAACGATTGATTATTGGCTGCTGTGATAGTATATTCGGTGGCAGCGCCCAACGCCTCCCAGGAAAACTGCGGTGACAGGTCAGGAACCGATGTGTTCACCGGCGCTATAAGCTGCGGACTACCGACCGGTGTGTGGAAACTGAAGACCTCGCTGGGATCACCCAAAGGATTATCGTTATCATCCAAAGCCTGCACCGTCCAATAGTAAGTGGTAAAATACTGAAGCGGAATATTTTCTCCTCCATAGGCAGCGCTGGGATTGGGGACTATCTGCGTCCAAAACGGCGCGAGCAACTGAGGGGTTAACCCCATCTTGATTATATACTTGGGAGCGGGCGTTCTCGGCGACCAGGTGAAGGAAGGGTTAAGGCTGCCAATTGGAGAACCATTCGCCGGACTCAAAAGTGAAGGCGAATCAAAGACCGGTGTGTTGAAATACGACACCGCCGAAGGCGCTCCCAACGGCTCCCCTTGTTCATTCAACGGCTGTACCTGCCAATAATAAGTGCTCCCATAATCCAAAGGCGGGTCGCCCGGATAGTCTATTGAAGTCCCTTGAAGCGTGGAAGTCCAGAAGATTTGCGACATATCATAATAGCTGAGGTTAATTTCGTATGATGACGCATATTGCTGCACTTCCCAGGAAAAATTCGGCGTGAGGTTCTCCACCGTCTCACCGACCGGATATGTGAGGGAAATCGGTTCTAATATTATCGTGCTGAAGCCGACCGGGTCCGATGCGTAAGCATAGGATTCGCCTGCAGATGTCAAAGCCTGCACCCAAACGCTGTAGAAAGTCCCGAAATCCAAACCGGGAGTGTCCGGTGGATATGTGTGGTTGGTGCCCATTACCATCTCTTCCCAAATCCAAGTGGAAACATCTACCCCTTCGTTCAAACGCAGGCGGTATTGACCGGCGCCGGGGATTGCGTCCCAGAAGAACGACGGATTGAGCGGCTGATTATCTGATAATTCAACAGTCAGGTTGTATTCAACTTCCGGCGTCTGGAAGGGAACGACGGGAGAGGGATCGGCTAATTCCGCTTCATTTGCATCCAATGCCTGCACCCAAGCATAATATGTGCTCCCAAATGATAACAGCGGCGCATCGGCAGGATAAGTCGCATTAGTTGCCTGGAAAGTCCCCTCCCAAATCCAGGAACCGGTTTCGGCGGTGGTATTGACACGCAGCCGGTAACTGGCGGTGGTGGGGACGGGGTCCCAGGAAAAATCCGGATTCAATGGTGTGTTCTCCGGCACAACTACGGTCAAATTATATTCAATAGCCGCTATGGAATATATAGCCATCCCCGACGCCGGACCGTAGGGCTCACCATCGGCGTTCAACGGCTGCAGCCAGACTGCATATGACGCCCCAAATTGAAGCGCCGGCGCGTCCAATGGATAGGTCAAACTGGTCAACGCCGTCACACCATTCCAAATGGATGAAGTCATATCAGGTGCATCGTTCCAGTAAAGACGGTAGCTCGCTGCCCCGGGAACAGGATCCCAATCGACTGTTGGATGCAATGGGTCATCTCCATAAGATATTGTCAAAGATAAAGCCGCTATCTCACAAGTAAAGGGCACAAAGTCGCTTTGAGTGATAATCGTTCCATCCTGGTAAGCGTACACCATCGCATAATATTCCACATTGAACGACAGCTCTTCATCATCCGTGGAATAAGTGTAAGTAACCGCGGTGAGTTCGGGAATTTGATGAAAAACATCGTTTATATCCGGACTGTTGCAAATCAATAATGAATAGCTTGATGTCCCCGGAACTTCTGTCCAATCGAAAGTTGGATATAAAGGTTCCAGCTCGTTAATGGTTACGGTCAAGACTAAACCGGTGGTTACTACACAGGTGAATGGTACAAACTCGCTCTGAGTATATGCCGCACCATCGTGATAGGCGATTACCAAAGCGTAATACTCCACATCATAAATTAATGGTTCATCATCCGCAGAATAGCCATAAGTGGTGGAGGTAAGCCCGGGTACTTCATTGAAAATATCACTAACATCGGGTGTATTGCAAATCAGCAATGAATAGCTTTCCGCCGCCGGAACTTCGGTCCAATCGAAGGTCGGGAGCAGGGGATTTACAGTATTTTCCGTAACCGTCAATTCCGGCACCTCGACCACGCAGGTGAACGGCACGAATTCGCTTTGTGTGTAAGCTATTCCTCCATTATACACAAGCGTGACAGCGTAATAATCTACATTGAAGGAAAGCGGTTCATCATCCGCAGAATAGCTGTATGTGATACCGGTAAGATCGGGCGCTTCGCTGAAAATATCGTTGATATCAGGTGAATTGCAGATCAGCAGCGAATAGCTTTCCGCTTCAGGAACCTCAGTCCAGTCGAAACTTGGAAGCAAAGGGTTCACTGTATTTTCCGTTACCGTCAATTCCGGAGGCTCAACCTCGCAGGTGAATGGCGTGAATTCGCTTTCAATTATCAATACATCGTTTTGATATGCAAATACTTTTGTATGATGTTCAGTATTAAACGCAAGCTCTTCATCATCGGCGGAGTAATTATAGTTGGTTGTAGTTATTTCGGAAATTTCGTAAAATACATCGCTAATATCCGGGGTAGTGCAGATTAAAAGTGTATAATTCGTGGCGGCGGGAATATTGCTCCAGGAAAATTGAGGGAGCAGTGGGGTTGAACTGGGAATGGACACATACAAATCCAGCTCGCCGGTGAAAACGACAGTGAAGTAAGATAATGGATATTCACCGGGCTGACCTACTAATCCTAAATCCTGATCATCGATCATAAGTTTCCAATAATAGGTCCCGCCGGGCAATAAGTCCAAATCCGGGTCGGAAGGATAGATGCAGCTCCTATCGCTGCGATTGAGCGAAAATGTGAAAGCCGGATTCAATACTTCCGGGTCGTCGATGGCTGAAATCTGAAACTCAAACGCATCGCCTATGCACAAATCCGGCGAATCCCAGCTAAAGTTCGGATATTGTGTGGTGATTTCCTCGCCGCTATAAGGCGCGGTTAATTCCATAGGGGTAGTGTGAAAGTTGTATTCCGGATAAAATTCCTCTTCTCCAATCGGTTCACCATTTACTATCGGTAAAATTTGCCAGTAATAAGTTTCATTGGGCATTAATGGAAGTTCAGCGTCTGCAGGATATTCCAGGAAGGTAGCGCCGATATTTTCAACTACACCCTGATTACTTTCATCGCGAATGCGGAGTTCCCAGGAATCGACGCCCGTAGGCCCGCTCCAGGAAAAATTCGGATGCAAGGTGCCGGATTCTTCTCCTTCACCGGGTGTAGACAATTCGATGGGCATAACGGAAAAGGAATGTTCCGGGTAGAATTCCTCTTCACCCGCCGGACTGCCGTCTATTACCGGCATAATACGCCAATAATAAGTCACCCCCGGCACTATTGGCAGTTCAGCGTCCGCCGGGTATTGAATTGAAGTTGAGCTGATGTCCTCGATCACTCCCTGATTATTCTCATCTCGTATCCGAAGTTCCCAGGTCTGTATTCCCATAGGACCACTCCAGGAAAAAAGAGGCAGCAGAGTATTGACTTCCTCACCGGAGGCGGGTGTGATTAAATCCAAAGGTTCAACTGTAAAACTAAAAATGGGATAATCCTCTTGTTCACCGATTATTCCAAAATTGTCGTCATAGACCGCCACCCGCCAAAAATAAGTCCTGTCGGGCAGAAGCGGCAAATCCGCATCGGTTGGATAGGGGAAACTCGTCATAGTAAGCTGATGAGTGAAACCGGGATTATACAATTCCGGGTCGTCTATATCCGAAATCTGAAATTCATATGCGTCGCCCGTGCATAAGTAAGGAGCGTTCCAATCGAAGTTCGGATATATTGTGCTGATCTCATCTTCATTGCCAGGGAAAATCAATTCCACCGGCTCGACTTCAAAACCGTTAATGGGATAATCATCAGGCTCGCCGATTATGCCGAGGTCGCTGTCATAAACAACGGTTCGCCAGAAATAAGCCCTGCCCGGAATAAGCGGCAAGTCCGCATCGGAAGGGTAGGGGAAGAACTGAAAAGTAACCTGGTTGGTGTAAGCAGGATTATACACTTCCGGGTCGTCGGCGTCCGAAATCTGAAATTCATAGAAATCACCTTGACAAAGTCCGGGAGCTTCCCATCTGAAATCAGGCTTCAGCGTATTCGTTTCGGGCGCTTCCAATTCTATCGGTTTTACGGTGAATGACAGTTCCTCATAGGATTCGATTTCACCTAAAAGGTCACCTTCGGCGAAGTCGATTTTTCTCCAATAATAGAGTTTTCCCGGCACTAAAGGAAGTTCAGCATCATTTGGATAATTCAACGAAGCGCCGGTTCCCACCCGGTAAATATTTTCAATAATTCCCTCTTGACCGGCTTCATCCCGAATCTGCATTTCAAAGGTTTCAACCCCTTCAGGGGCGTTCCAGGAAAATAGCTGACTGAGGGCTAAGACTTCATCCCCCGGACTCGGCTCGAGGATTTCATTATCTTCCACATTGAAAGTCACCGGGTCGCACCACCAACCATAGGGTTGAGCTCTGACTTTCCAATAATATGTTCCACCTGGAATTAAGATTTGTTCCTCTGGAACATGGTCTAATGAATTATTACTAATATCATATTCTTCCCAATAATTATTTTCCACTAATGGATCGTCTTCGCCAGAAACTCTTATATGATAACCCTCCGCTCCCCAAGCGCTTGTCCATGAGAAAGTTGGACTTATAGAATTAACATCCTCATCAACTGGCGCGATTGGCTCAGGTGTATTTCCAACTTGAAAGCAGAAAATCTCACTGATACCTTCGAATCCTTCTGATGGGTTGTTCATATTTCTTTCGCTGCGTGAGTAAATCTGCCATACATAGTAACCGGTGGAAAAACCCTCTTCCGATGTGGGATAGGAATAAGGAAGCAGGAAGGGACTTCCTACTTCCACAACTTTCCATGGACTTGAAGGATATTGAGGTGCGGTGAGAGCATCACTCCAGTCAATTTCATAAAAAGGCCAGTTCTCTATCGCTGCATCATTAGACTGCCCTTGTTCTTTTGCACAAATCATAATACTGTAATACATCAACGTACCAATTGTCGCACCGGTAGACCACCAACTAAAACTTGGATATGAATTATAGATTGGAGTTCCACCCTCCTCAGTTTCATCGCCTGGACCAAATAATTCAGGAGCAGAGGGTTGTGTGATGTTTACTTCAGACCATTCATACTTGATTTCCACCACATTGTCGGGATTGTAGAGCCATATTCCCGTTGAATCATATTCCAAGTAAAAATCATACCTATAAAGTCCGGCAGGCAGCGATCCTGTGTTTAACACAGCATCTTCAAAAACGGAATTAAAACTATGAGTTTGAAGCTGATTAAAATTAAAATCAGGGTCGTTCATGAAAACGTTGACATCGCCGGGTGGCATAACTAAAGGATTTGTAACGCCCCATCCGATTTCGCCATCAGAGACATCGGGGTCGGCGCAGCCGGTCACGCTGATTACCATTCTCATATAAAATGCATCGACTGTTTCAGACCAATTGTTTCTGATGGTTATGGTGAAAAGACTGGGATTGCTTTGCCAATCAGCAAATGTATATACAGCCCACTGCTGGAAATCTACTATGAAGTCGATTGACTCAGGCGGAGGCTGCGATTGCGCTGAAGCTGATGCAAAATGTAAGCAGATTATCAGCGAAGCGATGAAGATGAATTTCAATACGCTTCTCATAATTGAATCCTTAGAAAGATTTATTGAATGAAACGAAAAATTTGCAATATTCCCCAACCTAATGTATTAACCGGGTTTTTATAATTATAACAATAATTTTGCATATAATCAATAATAATTTACCTAATCTTCTCTCTGCTATTACACTAATATAAATATCGGTTAATCCTTTTTTAAGTGTTTTGTCCTGGAGCACTTTTTTTCAATTTATGTTGATTTAAACTAATAAATTGATTAAATTAAGAAAAGAACATAAACATATCAGGAGAGAAATCATGCACCGGATTTCAATGTTAATAATTCTTCTAAGCGCTGTTTTTATCGCTTCACTATCTTTCGCTGAGAACAATGCGGAATACTATTACGATAGACTAATTCTGCGAATCGATAAATCCGCCGGTGAAGTTGCTCCACTGCAGACCCCAGAGGGTTGTCGGTTCGGTATACCTGGATTGGATGATGTCTGCGAAAGAATTGGAGCGGTTAAAATCGAGAAGCTGATACCTTGGTCGACACCTCCGGAAGATGAAGGTTTAGTCGATATGTCGAGGGTTTACATCGTCTACTTCACCCCGGAATTCGACCTTTTCGAAGCGATTGAAGCTTTCGCCGCCCAGCGGGAAGTGGTCTACGCTGAACCGCGATATATTCGTAAAATGTTCTTCACCCCCAATGACCCGCTATTCGGCAATCAATGGGGCTTGGATAATTTCCACACTCAAGCTGAAAACGCCTTCGATTACTGTCAAGGCGATTCGACCGTATCCATTTCCATCGTGGATTCCGGGATGGATATGGACCATCCCGATTTGGTGGGGAATCTCTGGGTGAATCCCGGTGAAGATTTGAACGGAAACGGCATCATCGATTTAGAGGATTGGAACTATATCGACGATGACGGCAACGGCTTCATAGACGACTTCTGGGGATGGGATTTTATGGATAACGATAACAATCCCGAAGATGTGATTCCCTCTTCACAGGGCGGAGGGCATGGAACCCACTGCGCCGGCATCGCCTCCGCCGAAACTAACAACGGCGTTGGAGTAGCCAGTTTGGGATTCAACTGCAGTATCATCCCGGTCAGAACCGGCGCTGGAATGCTGATCTATTACGGATACGAAGGCATAGCATATTCCATCAGTGTAGATGCGGATGTGATAAGCCTCTCCTGGGGCGGAGGGGGATATTCGCAAGCCGAGCAGGATTTGTTCGACCAGGCGCACGCTTTGGGAATCGCCGTCTTCGCCGCCGCCGGAAATGACAACACCAGTCAAATTATGTATCCGGCAGGCTATAATCATTTATTTGCGGTGGCTTCCACCAATTCCAACGATGTGAAATCCGGCTTCTCCAATTTCGGAACCTGGATTGACATATCCGCACCCGGCTCGAATATCTACAGCACTTATCTGGGAGGCAGCTACACCGGTATGTCAGGCACTTCCATGGCTTGCCCCTTCACCGCCGGGTTGGCGGGTTTGGTTAAATCGGCTTTCCCCGATTTCACCCCGGATGACATCTTTGAAACAATTTCCATCACCGCCGATAATATCTACCCTATGAATCCCGGATATATCGGTATGCTGGGCGCCGGACGAATAAACGCATATACCGCCATAGGTCCCCTTTATTTCCCCGCTTTATCGCTCGATGACTATATACTCTTGGATGACGGCAATTATAATGGCCGCGCCGACCCCGGGGAAAATGTCGATATGATTGTCACCCTGTCAAATCTGCCCAATTGGCAAACCGCCACCGATATCATGGCTTATCTCTCTTGTTTCGAAGCGGGAATCAGCGTCACTCAAGGACAGGCGTCCTTTCCCGACATCCCCGCCGGTGAAAATCGCAGTAATGAGATGAATCCCTTCGAATTCAGCGTCAGCCCGGATTTCGTCCCTCAATATGTCGATTTCATTCTGAGTCTGATCTGCCAGCCCAATAACTTCACTTCCACCGATACCATTACTATGATGGTCGGCCGCCCGGATTACCTGGTGGTGGATGACGACGGCGGAGTTGAATTTGAAACCTATTACCTCGAACCGCTGGATGAATTGGGCGAATCCTACGAATATTGGGATAATAGCCTGAGCTATCTTACGAGTGATATGTTGAATGAATACAACGGGGTTATCTGGTTCACCGGTAATCAGGAAACCTTCACCTTGGATGCCTATGAACAATCTATACTTCAGCAATACCTCGAATCCGGCGGATATCTTTTCTTGTGCGGTCAATACATCGGCGATGAAATTGGCAGCAGCGATTTCTATGCGGATTATCTGCACGCGGCTTTCGATAATCCCAATGTTGGCGCCGGTTTGCTGAATGGTGTGGAAGGAAACCCCATCAGCGAAAATACTACAGTGTTCCTGGTCGGCGCGGGAGGCGCCGGTAACGGATTGAATTCACCCAGTGGAATAATTCCAACCGCTCCCGCCGAACCTTTATATGAATACTCAAACGGTGTGGATATTGGGGCTTTGAGTTGTCTTGACCTAACTTGGAACTACAAACTGGTCTATATGGAATTCGCCTTTGAAGCGATTAGCGGTCTGGGAAATCCTCCCAGCAATACACGCACCGAAATATTGGAACTGATAATCGATTGGTTTGATTTCTCCGCTGCGATTAAACCCGGCGCAAATCTTACCCTCAGCGAATTTGAACTGTATCCTAATCACCCCAACCCGTTCAACCCTGCCACTGAAATCAGTTTCAGTCTGCCGATGACTACGAATGTTGAACTGGTTATATTCGATGTTCTTGGCAGGGAGGCGGCGAAATTATATTCCGGGCGGATGAACCCTGGGCCCCATTCATTGACTTTCGACGGAACTTCCCTTGCCAGCGGGGTCTATTTCTGCAGCCTGAAGACAGATCTGGGAACTAAGCGGATTAAGATGCTGCTGCTGAAGTAGGTCGGATTCACCGAATCCGATAATTTATCTATTGAAATGAGGCTCTTGTAAAAGTCTTGAAAATGTGTCACCCTGAACGCAGTGAAGGGTCTCTCTATTTGTTAAGTGTATAATAAACAGGAGATTCTTCATTTCATTCAAAATGACAATATTGTTAAGTATTGACTTTTGCAAGAGGCTAATTTGATAAAAAATATGTGGGGAATTAGCTCAGTTGGGAGAGCGCGGGCTTTGCAAGCCTGAGGCCACCGGTTCGAGTCCGGTAATCTCCACTAATTCCCCACATATTTTTTATCAAATTAGCCTCTTGCAAAAGTCAATACTTAACAATATTGTCATTTTGAATGAAATGAAGAAT
>JABMRZ010000056.1 GCA_013202315.1 Candidatus Tariuqbacter arcticus
ATTACTTGCGCAAATCACTATCTACAAATTTGAACACTAACTAAATGTCATTCGCGCATGCTTTTAGCGGGAATCCAGAAAAAATGAATCCCAGTCAAACCGGAATGACATCTATATGCAGCTATTAAATTCGTTTATTATAGTATAACGGGAGCGAAATGAAAGATTATGAGAAAAGGCAGTATTTGTCGTCAATTGAAGCGGCGAAGTATATGAATATCAGCGTGGAATCGCTTCATTCGCTGGTGAAGGCGGGAGATGTTGATTGTTTCATCGCCGCCAGCGGGCAGAAGCGGTTTAAACTTGAAGATTTGATGAATTACGGACAAAATGTGGCTATTCAATCCAAATCGGCAAAAACGCTCACTGAAGTTAATAAATTTAGCATCAATGGAACAAAGCAAATTATTTATATAAAAAGTTCGCTTTCTATGAAGGAAATACCGATGGAATCGGTGCATTTGATGATAACTTCGCCTCCATATTTCAATGCTAAAATGTACTCTCGCGAACTCATAAAAGATGAATTGGGTAATATTCACAATTTGGATGAATGGTTCGATAAGATAGGCAATGTGTGGCGGGAAGTATATCGGGTATTGCAGCCGGGCAGAAAAGCTTTCATAAATATAATGAATTTGCCTATCCGAGAAAAGTGGGGGTTCAGGTCGCTTAATCTTGTTGGCAGGACTGTAGATCTAATGGAAGAGATAGGATTTATTTTTAAAAGGGACATCGTTTGGGAAAAAACACACGGGGTAAAAGCGCACTTTGGAACCTATCCTTATCCTGGGGGAATTCTAATCAATAATATGCACGAATTTATCCTTGAATTCAACAAACCCGATAGAAAAGGCCTTAAAAAATATCGACATATCACGGATGAGATAAGACAGGCTTCAAAACTCGATAAGGAGTTCTGGCTTTCTTTAAAGAATTCCGATGTCTGGAAAATGAATCCTGAGAACAGCGGTGACAACAGGTCCCATGTCGCTCCATTTCCGTATGAATTGCCCTATCGAATAATCAAAGCATACTCTTTCATCGGGGAAACGGTGTTAGACCCGTTCGTAGGCAGCGGGACTACATTAAAAGCGGCTATAGATTTGAGGCGGAATGGGATTGGGTATGAAATTGTCCCTGAGATTGCAGAAGCGGCGGTGAATAGTCTGAAGTGTTATCAAGTTAGCTTTATATAGGATTAGATTTATGAAAACAGACGCTAAAACAATATATGCTCAATCAAGCGATATTAAATCGAGGACATATCTTGAATATAGAAAAGATATGAAACAGAAAGCTATAGCTGAATTGGAGGTTTTACCTTGGTTGAGAAAAATCATTAAAAGAAGCGAACCGGATGCAGAAGTAGACAAATTCGGCGGGGATAAATTCCTTTGGTTTCTCAGAAAAGGAGGGATTACCAGAGAACCAGATTTCATAATTTCTGCTCCGAATGTTGAGGATAGATATATTGAATTCCAGTATGCCAAAGAAGAGCTCGGCGCTTATGATTTCAAGATTTCCAAGATAGCGCCACGAGATAGAAAACTTAAGAAACGAATGCCAAAAGCTAATACGGAAATCTTATACATTATCAAGCCTAAATATGAGTATACTTTAATAAGACCAGAATGGATTATAAACAATTCTACACAGACAGTAGCTTCGGCTTGGGGAAATGCGCCGGTTTTCCGCGTGAGCAAGGATAAAATGAATGCGCTCATGAGGGGAGATAAGGACTTAGTGTATGTATGCAAGGCAATCGATATGAAAATTAACATTCTTGATTTTCAGCATGAAATGATTTCAATCGAATGTGATAAACTCTCACATCTATTGCAGAGCGTTATCGATGAAAATAAAATAGTCAAAGTTATTCCTAAGACCTTGGACGGATTTTTCAAGGTTTGCTTCATTTTATCAAGAATCGATAAAACGCCAGAAAACGCCAATTTATGGTTGATATACCTTTTGTCCTATCTTAATATCGAGCTAAATCTTTACAATTTATTTCAGTTATCATATTGTCTTGATTTTTTATATCCACTAATTGACATGAAAGACAACGAGGCAAAATTATTTGTCGATGGTATTAAGAGAATAAAGGAACAAATCATTATCTGCTTTAATCCTGATGGTTCATTCCAATCAGATAAAAAGCATCCCCCTTTGGACGAAACAAGATGTGCACTTTCTTGTATCAACATCATCGAAGACCTTATTCAAGATTTTCTTACTTATTATGAATACAAAACTTCATTGAAACCTATAAGATCTATTTTCCAGACTATTCCTGATATTGATAAGACTCATAGATTCATTAGTTCATAGTATTTAGGCTGATTATAAATTCCCCGTCTACTATTCCCACAGGAAGTCGCCTTCGAATATGTCGGCGTGATGTTCCTTTCGGTATATGTTAAGAGCAAGAGGTGTGAGTGTGATGTGATCATTGAATCGGATGAATTGAAGAATTATAAGTTGGTATAATTTAGGAACTTGAGTGAATAAGCTATGAGTTATTATACCAGGAATTTGAGGGGAGAAATCTCAATGAAGAATGATTTAATAAACAAAATAATTCTGGGTGATTCTTTAGATATATTATCCAAAATGGAAACGAATTCCGTCGACTTAGTTCTGACAGACCCGCCCTATTTCCTCGATAAAATGGATAATAGCTGGAACCATGAATCAGTATCCAGTTCCAAGTATCACCATGCGGTGAAATCTCTCCCGCCGGGGATGAAATTCGACAGGAAACAGGGCAGAGAATTTTATTCGTGGTACTTGAAAATATCCACCGAACTGCTGAGAATACTCAAGCCGGGCGGTTTCTTCTTTTCATTTTCAAGTCCAAGGTTATATCATAGAATGGCCTGCGCGGTTGACGACGCCGGGTTTTTAATTAGAGACTGTTTTATATGGCTTTACACTCAAAATCAGGTGAAAGCTATGTCTCTAAATCATTTCATAGACAAATTAGATGTTGATGATGAAACTAAAAATTCACTTAAAGAAAAATTGAGTGGCTGGAAAACTCCACAGATAAAATCTTGCTTTGAACCGATCTTAATGGCTCAAAAACAACATGATGGAACATTCTTGAAAAATATGCTTAAGCATCAAGTCGGTCTCTTCAACACTGAAGTCAAAATAGGTCAGAATATGTTCCCTTCAAATGTCATTACTATCGACAATATCGAAGAAATAATCGACAAATACTTTCTTTTACCGAAACCGACAAAGGTGGAAAAGGGCGATTTTAATATCCATAGAACTGTGAAACCTATGGCTATATGTGAGTACATTATTCAACTGGCGACATTTTCCGATGACGCTATTGTGTTAGACCCTTTCGTCGGCAGTGGAACTACAGCAATCGCCGCTAAAAATTTAGGACGGAAATATATCGGCATAGATATTAACGAAGAATATGTGAATATTGCCTTAAAAAGATTAGGGGAAGCAGATAGTTCTTTAAAAGAAAAACGTTATAAAGCCGGCAAATTGAATTATCAACTTCCGCTTGATAATTTATTATAGATACCCTTATAAAAAATAAACTTTCGCTTATAATAAATGTCCCGTCTATTATTCTTACAGGAAGTCGCCTTCGAATATGTGGGGGTGATGTGCTTGTCAGCCTATGTGAAGAGCAAAGGGCACCGGTGCGATATTCTGATCGAATCGGAAGAAGGCAAGAACTTCGAAGCGAAAATCCGGGAATATGATCCCGATATTGCCGCTTTCTCCGTGATGACCGGGTTTCATAATTATTACCTCAAGATGGCGGAGAAAGTCAAAGATATGCTTGGGGTTCCGGTGGTTTTCGGAGGTCCGCACGCCACTTTCTTCCCGGAAGTGATAGAACACCCGGCGGTCGATATCGTCTGCCGGGGCGAAGGGGAAGAAGCGCTGACTGACCTGCTCGATGCCATCGACAAGGGAGAAGACTATTCCTATATTCCCAATCTGTGGGTCAATCACGACGGCGAGGTAACGAAAAACGATGTGCGGCGCGGGGAAGATAACCTGGACCTATACCCGCCCGCCGACCGGTCTATATACTATAAATACAAATACCTACGCGATTACCCCACCAAGCCGTTCATCACCGGACGGGGGTGCCCGTATATGTGTTCCTTCTGCTTCAACCGCGATTTCAACCGGATGTATCGAGGGAAAATGAAAACACTGCGGCGGATTTCACCGGAAAAAGTTGTCGATGAAGTGCTCGACTGCAAAGCGAAATACCCCTTGCATCGGATATTTTTCAACGATGACATTTTCATAATGCAGAAGGACTGGCTGGAGGAATTCGCCCCACTCTACCGGGATAATATCGGCATTCCCTACGCCTGCAATATCCGCGCGAACCTGGTGAATGAAGATATTGTCAGGCTGCTGAAGGAATCGGGATGCTACCTGGTTATGTGGGGAATTGAATCCGGCAATGAAAAGCGGCGCAATGAAATACTGCACAAGAACATCTCCGATGAACAAATCCGCAATGCGGCGGCGCTGTTCCGCCAATACGGCATCAAGATGAAGAGCTTCAACATTATGGGTTCGCCGGGGGAAACGCTGGACGAAGCGGTGGAAACTGTCGCCTTGAACGCCGAAGTGAAGATTGATTTCCCCTGGTGCAGTATTTTACAGCCTTACCCCCGGACCAAGATAGCTGAAATCGCTCAGGAGCAGGGAGTTTTAGTGACCGATTATTCCCTGGATGATATGGAGAAATCGTTCTTTTCCGGCAGCGTATTCAACCAGCCTGACATCGAGCGCATCGAAAGGCTGCAGAAGCTGTTTTACCTGGGGGTGAAGTTTCCCAAGTTGATTCCGTTTTTCAAATGGATGACCAAGTATCCGCTGGGGGTGGTGTTCAAATTTCTGTTTGGGGTATCGTTCTTGTATCGTTTTATGAGGGAAGTGGATATTCCGGTTTATAAAGCGGTGATGTTCGCCTTAAGGCATAGGAAGAGTTATTGAAACAGTAAACATAAAGGAGTTTGAAATGAAAGGCATCCAATATGTGATGGACGACCGAGGTAAAAAAACTGCGGTCATTATCGATTTAAGCGTGTGGGGAGAAGTGTGGGAGGACATTTGCACAAAAATGAAAAAAATTCCCAAAAATAATGCTATCTTAGAAGCAGTTCAAGAAGCTGAAAGGGAGATAAACAAATACGATTATGAAGCAGAATTTATAAATCCCGATATCGAAATCAATGACACAGAGCAAAAATTCAAGGATAAGATACGAGAATTACCAAAAATTAAAGGGATTTGCATATTCATTGATATTTGTAGTTCAACCAAAGTCAAAGGAGAAAATGACAAAGAATATTGGATTTCTTTAATATATAATACTTTATGTAAAGCATCTGGTAAATATAATGGATTCTTTCGAAAACATATAGTGAAAATTATTGGCGATGAATATTTCTTCTTTATACCAGAAGAATCTTTCAAAGATTTAGGTGAAGCCCCATTTGATTGGATTTATGAAGAACTGAAGCGTGTTATTACTTTTAACAATAGCAGGAAAGATCTGTTTTTAAAATTGAAGGCGGCGATACATTATTGCACAGATGTTTATAGAATAACATTTCTTGAATCTCAAGAACTTGATTATTATGGGAATGGCATTGATTTAACATCAAGGCTCATTAAAAATGCGAAAGAGGATTTAATTGTGATTAGTTGTGAATTTGCAAAGAAGCTGGAAAACATGGATGAAATTAATAAACTACAGGTTTTCAGTGAGATATTCAGAGGTTTTAAAGAACCGACTAAGTATTTAGTTCTTTCCACATCATCTATAAAGTGTTGAATATATTTAGATATTATTCTAATATAAATATGGAGAAATACAATGTTCAAATTCACCGCCTATATTGAAAAAGACCCGGAAACCGGATACTATGTCGGGATTGTCCCCGGCATACCAGGTGCTCATACACAAGCCGAATCTTTGGATGAATTGAATGAAAATCTCAAAGAGGTTGTCGAATTATGCCTTGAAGAGATGGATATTGACGAAAGAAACAGTCTGCCGCAATTCATCGGCATCCAGCAGATGGAAGTTGCAATATGACTAAACTTCCGGTTATTTCTGTTGACAAAATGGAGAAAGTAGTTTTTGCTTTAGGGTTTAAAAAGGTCAGGCAGAAAGGAAGCCACATTATCTACCGTCATCGCGATGGGAGAACTACTACAATTCCACATCATAAAGGCAGAATTTTATCCCGCCCTCTCATTCGCGGAATACTCCGTGAAATTGAGTTAGGCGCGGATGAGTATATTAAGCTATTGGGCAAATTATAGGTTTGATAATGTATAAATACTTGGTAATTATCGAAAAAGCGGAAAATAACTATTCCGCTTACCTACCGGATTTGCCCAGATGTGTCGCCGCTGGTAAAACCATCGAAGAAACCGAAAAACTCATCCATAAAGCTGTCCAATTGCATATAAAAGGAATGAAGGAAGATAATCTCCCAATTCCTGAAGCCTCAACTGTAGCGAAATATATTGCAGTATATTAATTATCCAAAGGAGTAATGAAAATGCAAGGCGTTAAATATTTAATCGATGAAAACGGAAAAAAAACCGCCGTTCAAATCGACCTAAAAGTTTGGGGCGAAATTTGGGAAGATTTTTACGATGTTATGATAGCCCTTTCCAGAAAAGATGAACCGGATATTCCCTGGGAAGAAGTGAAAAAAGAAATTGAAGCGGATAGTGGAAAAGTATAGACTATTCATAAAGCCTTCGGCAAGGAAGGAATTATTAGGTCTGCCGAAAGATGTTAAAACAAGATCCCAGCTTATCATTGATACTCTGTCAGAACAGCCTCGTCCACGAGGATATAAGAAGTTATTTGGATATACTAACCTTTATAGAATTAGAATAGGTAGTTATCGGATAATTTACGAGATTGAGGACTCTGTGAAGACAGTAAGAGTTTTGGCTGTTAAACATAGGAAAGATGTATATAAATCTATCTATTTTCAATAAAATCAAGGAATACTAAAATGGAATGCAAACATTTGAGGATTGAACCTGAAAAAGTGGAAACTACTCCGTTAGCGAGGGTGCACTATCAAATTCAACCAATTTGTGAATTGAAGGAATCGGATGTGAATATAAGGCAGACAATAGCAAGACAAACCAATCAAATGTTAAATTATATCTGCCCTTATTATAATTCCGATCAATATGGTCAATGTCCTTACCAAGAAATATAGGAAAACTATCTTGTCAATATTCCTCCACCCCCAATCAAAAAAATTATCCATCACCATCGTCAACACCAGCGAAAAGCATTTCACCCTGCCCTGCATCCGATCGGTGTATGACCAGACGAAGGATACGGATTTCGAGATTATCGTCACCGATAACAATTCCCAGGATGGATCGGTGGCGGCTTTACGGGAACAGTTCCCCGATGTAATAATCATCGAAAATAAGAAGAACGCCGGCTTCACCGAAGCGAATAATCAATCGATCGTGATGAGCCGGGGGGAATATATCTTCTGCCTGAACCCGGACTGCAAAGTGCTTGACGGCGCGGTCGACAAGATGGTGAAATATATGGACGCTCACCCCGAAGCCGGGATACTCGGTTCAAAATTATTGAACGGGGATATGACCTTACAGCCTTCAGCGCGGAATTTCCTCTATACCCGCAGCCTGCTGCTTCAACATCTGGTTCCCTGGAAACTGCTGCCGCACAAATGGGCGGGGAAATATGTGCTGGAATATTGGGAGCATAATTATGTCCGGGAAGTGGATTGGATTATCGGCGCTTCATTGATGATAAGGCGGGAATGCGTGGAAGATATCGGGCTCAAGGATGAGAAATACTTCATCTTCCACGAAGACAACGACTGGTGCTGGCGGGCACATAAGAAGGGGTGGAAAACGCATTTCCTGCCCGATGCGGAAATCATCCACTATGGTTCCCAGACGGTGAAATCGATTTGGGGCAGGAAGCTGACTTTGGAAGTGTATAAAGCTCAGCATACATTTATCAGGAAAAACTGGGGTGAATGGGCGCTTTTCAAGCATCGGGGTTTGCTGTCGATTTTGACGGTGTTCAGGATGATAGCGGCGGTATCGTTAAGAATGTTGGGGAAAGTCGATGGTGAAAAATATAGAGAATCGTTGGAATTCTATGAGGAAGCGCTGAAGATTCAGATAAATCCGCCGGGGGAGGCGGAAAGATTGAGTTAAATATAATTAGTAATCAAGCGAGGAAGAAATGGTAAGCAAATTGAAAGACCTTGAAGTTTACAAATTATCTGTGGAAGCTGGGAACATCATTTGGGATATTGTCCAAAATTGGAATGATTTACAGCGCCGAACAGCAGGTGATCAAATGATAAAGGCGGTTGACGCGATTGGCGCAAACATTGCTAAAGCATACGGGCGACAATCGTTTAGAGATGATAAAAGATTCAGAGAAGCTAAAAGGTATTGCTACATTGCGGGCGGCGAACTTGAAGAGGCAATTCATTGGATAAGATTAGCTTCTATGCGTGGATTCTTTAAACCTGATGAATTGGAAAAAATATCCCCCATGATTAAAACACTGCCCGAAAAGCTTAGTGATTATATCAAAGGTTTTGGATCCAGTTAATTTCCTTTATAAAGATGATGTAATCCGCATAACTCAAGAGAATAATACACAGGAATTCGTCAAAATATCCCACGAAGTATAGGAATGGGCTCGCAACAAACCCGAATACCATGACTTGGTTAAAGATTTAGAAGATTTGGAATTGATAAACCAAGCTCGTCTAGCTGAAGGTGAAACGATTTCTCTGAACGAATACCACAAAACAGGGAATTAGGAGATTGGGATATTGGGGAATTTGGATATTAAGTGATTGTGATATTTGGATAATGGGGAAACAGGAAAAATTGTCTTGAAGGTAATAATGAAAAAATAGATAAGATTGACAGCCTTGAAATCTTTCAATTGGCAAAGAAATTGAGTAATTTAGTGTGGAACCGCGCTTCTCGAAGCAATCATTTTGCTCAAGAAACCGTTGGCATACAGTTATCAAGGTCTGTAGATTCAATGGAATACATCGTAGTATTTAATACTTGTCCCGATAAGGGGACAGCGGAAAAGATTGCCCGCTGTTTAGTGGAAAGTAATCTCGCCGCCTGTGTAAGCATTAGTGATGGAATCGCTTCCATCTACCGTTGGCAAGGAGAAATTTGCCGGGATAATGAAGTGCTATTGATAATCAAGGCGAAAGCTTCCAACTACAATGCGCTGGAGCAGAAAATCAAATCGCTGCATCCATACGAGATTCCGGAAATTATCGCACTGCCGATAATCTCCGGCTCACAGGAATACTTGGATTGGCTTAAAGGGTAAACCCTCATGGGAGGGTCTCTTTCGCGAATCCTCTCACAACTTAGAATGAAAATTGGGTATGGATTCCCGCTAATAC
>JABMRZ010000057.1 GCA_013202315.1 Candidatus Tariuqbacter arcticus
GGATTTAGGATTTAGGATGTAGGATTTAGGGGATTGTAATCCCCGTTCTGTCTAGAGTATTCTGCCGAGGAATCATATCCTATTTACATTCTAAGTTGTGCCGGGAACCGGCATGAGGCTTTCTCTTAAATTGGATAGATTTTACCCTTTGCTCTAAATAAAAAGTGTATCCTATTACAGCGGCAAGGGGATAACATGAGGCGACTTCTAAAAAATTAGGTCTGCCTAATCCAAGGATGAGCATTGTTATAATAAACACTTGCAGGACATTAATAGTATATCTTATTTCTTCATCCGAAATATGTCTCTTCAGATAGTTGATTCTCTTTAAAAGAACAATATAAATGCTAAAATACAATATGAATCCAATTATTCCGGTTGTTGAAGCAACCTCAATATAATCTGAATGGGAATAATATCCCCATTTTGAATATTTCGCGAAATTTTGTAATCCCACACCGGTAACGGGATATTTAAGAAACATATCAATACCTTCCAGGTACATATCGTTTCTTTCGTAGCCAAAATATTTGTCACTCAGCATTACAGTAATTAGTCTTTCGCCTAAAAATGTGTTTTCGAGCACGAATATAAATGAATAGTATAATGCAATAGCTGTGACAACGGTAAATATTTGAGCGAAGATGTTATTGAGAAACTTTTCTTTATAACAAAACCATAGCCATAAAAGGAAAAATACAAATACTGCAAAGAAAGTTTTTCTTGAACCGGACAAAACGATTCCCGTGAAGAATATTAGGCACAGAGCTATCATCGCTATCTTAAGATTTATATTTCTAACTCTTTTCCAGAAAGCCATTACACTGATAATCGCCAATAACATCATAAAGGCATAAGCATTGGGTTTTGCAAGGGATTCAAACACATATCCGATGCGGACTTTATCCTCAACATAAGTGGCAGCTTGAAAATCACCAATAAATACACTATGAATGAACAATATTATTCCACCTATGATTGTGCTTATAAAAATAATCCTTATATTACCCTTAATTGAAGTTATACCTGCGATAGCAATCATCATCACCCAAATCTGCGCTAAAGTCCGCCAAGTCCTCAAAACTAAGTCAGTATCAACCGCTACAACTAACCCAACTAACGCCCACATTATGAAAAGGCCAAATAATTTAACTTCAGCCATCAGCCTTAATCCCAGCTTTTGATGATAATAGATATAGATAAGCAGCATTAAGACTCCCAAAATCCTGTTTATCTGATTGAGACCTTCAAAAGCCTGCACCGCAATCATGCCATTTATGAAGAGGATTTCACAGAAGTAGGCCATCCGGAGTCTTCCTGGCTTCTGCCAGGCTGCCGATATATACTGATCTCTCGCTATTGTATGATTTAAGTTCATCGTTTATATTGTATTTCCGATTTAAATTTTGGTCTGTTAGCTTTATCGTTCATTAGTATCTCTCTTAATTATAGTTATTTAATGATTATAATAGCATTCCGTTGAATAAACTAATCAAGTGTTCATCATTGGGAACATTCACGCTTTAATGTGACTAAGCAGGTCGATTAAAATGGCGTCTTGAGGCCACATTTTGCCTTCATGCCAAACCATTTTACTATCCCAATGTCCTGAGCAATTATACACAACTTCCGCTTGAGCGGGCAAATTCTCGGAAGATTCCGGCGATTGACATCCGCAGGGAGCGTAAGACTGCTTTGTTGAAGGCGATTCTCAACTCCAAATACGCGGTGTTTGGCTTCCGAACATCTGACCTGCGAGGTGAATTATCCGAATTATATCAAAAATCCGCTCAAATTCGCAGCGAATTGACGAAATTGAAGGTTCGCGGATTAGCAGAAAAAGTCCAAGGCAAGAATTTATATATAGTTACTGAACCTGGTTTCAAGATTATCTGGCTCAAATTATCTTCGAATTCTTATTTCAGCGATCCTTTAATAACAATGACTTACAGGAAAAACGGAAAGCCACTTTCGTCGCTGCCTTACAAATTGGATGAAGCTTATGCACTCATAAACAACGGATTAGACCCTATTATTAATGAACTTTTCATCGAAAAAGCTGCATAAAAAACCGAGAAATCTTCTCTCGTTTCTGAGAGGTAATAACTTAACCCGGACGAGCCGGAACAAATTCGAAATTCGAAATCCGAAACAAATTCAAAATTCA
>JABMRZ010000058.1 GCA_013202315.1 Candidatus Tariuqbacter arcticus
ATTTTGAACCCCTACATGAATGTCAACTATTTAATGACCGGATTAATAACACTTGACACTTGATACTTGGCACTTTCGAACTTTCACACTTTCACACTTTCACACTCACAATCGGAGACCAACATGCACAGACTATCTTACTTCCTTCTGAGCGCACTGCTAATCGCACTATTCATCGGCTGTGAAGGTCCGGAAGGACCCCAAGGTCCGCAAGGCGAAACCGGAGCCTATCCCGTCTCAATCAACGCAGAGATGGTGTATTCATCGAATCAGGATGACACCACCGCTTCCGTATATATTTATATCTCTCAAATCCCGGAAGTGCCTTCGGTTTCGATAAACGGCATCATAATTCCGTTTCAGGGCTATCAATACTCGGATTTGAATTTCAGGTACTACGAATTTCCCATCCTAAGGGAGGATTCGGCGCATTTGTTCATAGACTATACCGATATCAACGGCGATGCCGCCTCCGCCTGGGCGGATGTTATCGTTCCCGGTTATTTCGAGATAACTCAGCCGGATACGGATATGTATCAGCATCCGTTCTATGAAGATTTCACCGCAAGCTGGTCGCCTTCCGAAGGAGCGGAAGTCTACAGGGTTTATTTGTCTACGAATACATGCTACATTGATACTACCGGTGATTATCAACATTTTCACTTCTATGACGATTCTGTTCATACCGGCATCGAAACGCTCACATTTCCCGCCGATATGATATTTCCCCAACTGCAGGAAGAGGAGGTATTCCAATGGAGTTCGGGTTATTTGAGGATTTATGCTGAGGACGGGCCCGCCTATTCCACAGTACCATACAATATAGAAGGGGAAGGAGTAGGATTCTTCACCGCTCAAGTATGCACTGATAATATAAATATCCAGTTCATATTCGAACAATGAAAGATGGAAAGCCAATAAGCTTTCAGACTTAATCAATTTGATAATCATCAATCAATTATTCGGAGAATATGATGAAAAGGCTTTTCATTTTACCGTTTGTTCTGATATGGGTTCTTCTATTGCTAAATTGTGAAGGACCCGAAGGATTGCAGGGCGTTCCCGGCGAAAATCCGATTATGGTAAGCGGTTATATAGATAAATATCCTGCTAATCACCCATACAATCCCAACATGATTTGGTGCTATATTAGCATTTTAAATTCACCTTCCGCGCCTCAGGTTCACCTGAACGATATTATGATCCCGCTTGACGAATACGGCGAATATGTGGGGACGGCGCTGCAGTATTCGCAAGACAACCTCCCGTTTTCGCAGGGGGATTCCGTCCATTTGACCATAGAATATGAACAGTTGAACGGCGATTCCGCCGCCGCATACGCAGACATCTTCATCCCTGGGGAATTTGAAATCGAAAATTCCGATTCATGTTTCATCGATATAGAATTCGGAGAAGATTTTGAATTGAGCTGGACCGAATCTTCCGGCGCCGATGCCTATTCTTACATGCTGAGAATGATGTATGAGTATGTCGATACATCAGGGGATACGGTTTTTTTCCAGCATATATGGGAAAATATCTACGATCAGGGGACCAGCATCCTGTTCGATTCGGAAACCCTGTATCCGGGGTATGATGAATTCGACACCCTGATTGGATTAGGCGGTTATTGCCTGGTTAGAGCGATTCACGGTCCCTATAAGGAAGGTGATTCGGGAAATATTCAAGGTGATGGTATGGGATTCTTCACTTCATCCATTCCGCCTTCAAACTGCGATTATTATGCTTACTTACGATTACCGGGATACTGATTAGCCGCCCGGTTAATTTTCACTGCTAATTACAAGAATTACGATTATATTTTAACGAGCGATAAAATTTCACATCCTTATTGTAAGGGCGCGGTCGCCGCGCCCAGTAAATATTACGATTAATAATAGGGCTGGGAAATCCAGCCCCTACGAATTACGGACAATTAATAATGTCGTTTATTATAATATAAGAATCTGTATTAGTCAATCCGATAAAAGCTGGTCATTCTAACTTCAGCCTGCCTACATCGCCCATAATACATTTCATCTATTTTATTTCTGTTGATTATTAAACTTGACTTTCCCATTTTTTTTGCTTAAAATTTAAAATTAGATTTTATTTTAACTAAGCAGATGAAAACATTTCCTTTCCTATATGCATCACTTCACGAAATATCCTACCGATATTTATTTTAGAGGGTTTCCAGTCCATTTTGGATTCAGCTCGTTATACTTGCGTCAACCAATTGAAAAACATACATTTACTTAAGGACTGAATCAATGCGCTGCAGCAAATGTAAAGCATATATCGCTTTTGACTCCAAGTTAAAGGAATGCCCCGCCTGTGGTTCTCCCATCGACAGGAAGCCTTATTTTGAAGATATGCTGAATATGCTGGCGGAGCTCGCCGCGGACAAGAATTTCATCTTCTGGGGTATAATGAATTTGATTTTTTGGGCGGCAGTCGGAGGGGTGGAATTTGCGCTGGGCGGCGGGCAATTACTGAATTATTTCGAGCAGAATCTATTTTATTCGTTAATTTTATTCGTATTTTGGGGCTTCATAGTCGAACTTATCGTCAAAGCCAACGCTCAAATCAGGATTGCCTCCAAGACGGTTATCCTTAAAGAGAGGCGAAGTCTGCGAATGTTTCGGTTGGGGACGAATTTGTCATTATTAGGCGGTTTGGCTTTGTCAGTAATATGGGTGGGAATCGACAATTTTTTCTCCCATTTCCCCGGCATAACCCTTGTCACCATCAGCGTTATCTGCACATTCTGGGCAATAGAAGGAATGTATTTTCGGGAAGAACATTTCGAAGACCATCGTGTGAGGAATTTTTTCATACTTTTAGGTGTTCGGCATCCTCATCCTTATCGCGTAATGTCTGCTTGGTATTTATCGGGAATAACCATAGCCGCCATCGCTTATTTTGGTCTCATAATGTTCCCTTCAATTTTCAATAGTGTTTATAACACCTGGTTTATTCAGAGCAGCATCAAGGCGATAAAAGGTTTTCTGGATTATTTCCCCACCATTTGAACCGAAAAAGTGTGATTTCAATATCGCAGGAATGTTTTTTGCACTATAATAATCTCATTGAATTGATATATCAACAGCGCAATTTTTTCACAGTATATTTAATTTTTTAATCATCATCCAGCTTGGAGTTCAAAATGAGATTGAGATTCAAGGGTTTGCTGACCGCGGTTCTGTTTATTGCTATCTCTGTATTTTTAACTGTGCAGGGCAGCGCAAATGAACCGGAATGGTTGGGAACGGGGATTGTTTCCGGTGAGAAGCCGGTGCGAGTCGATGTTCCGATTTCCGATAAAATGGAAACCCGCATAATCTTCGAAATTGCCGGGGCTGAACTATATTCAGCGTTGGGGAGAACCGGTTTTGAAGTCGAGATACCCGGTGAAGGTCATACATCGGTTGAAGGTGTCCCTTCTCTACCCACAGTATCGAGGTTGGTCGCTATTCCCGCGCAGGCCAGGGTGAGTTTTGAATATGAATTTGGGGATATGGTGATAATGGAGGAGGTCGATTTGCTGCCTACTATGCGTTTGCCGATCCGCGACTTAGAACCGGGCGCTGAATTATTTTATGATGATGAGATATTCGGCTCCGACCGCGTTTTTCCGCCGGAATTAGTGGAAATCGGGCAGCCGGCGATAATGCGTGATTTGCGGGTTGTGAGAGTGACGGTTAATCCGGTGAGGTATAATCCGGTCGAGCGGATTTTAACGCTTTATGGTCATATCGAAGTTACCCTTAGATATGAGAGCGGTGGAACGGTCAACACCTTATCGGCTGAGCCGAAATCTGCATCGCGTTCATTCGCCAATCTTTATGAATCGCGGGTGGTGAATTTCAAGCACCTCAATTTGGAACTCGATGAGGAATGGGGAACTTTATTGGTAATCGCTCCCAACGATCCAACTGTACTCAGCTATACCCAGACATTGGTCGATTGGAAGATACGCAAAGGTATGCCCACCATTTTAGTCAACACATCTGTAACCGGCACCAGTTCCAGTCAGATAAAGAACTACATCCAAGGCGTATATGATACTTCTGACCCCAAACTGGCTTATCTCATCATGATTGGGGACTGCTCCGGGACGATATCGGTTGCCGCCTCAAACAGTACCGGCGACCACGATTATACCCGGCTTGAAGGGGGCGATATCCTCGGCGATATTTCGGTCGGGAGGTTTTCCTGCTCGAATACGAATCAGCTTCTGGTGGAGGTGTATAAGGTTGTCAACTACGAATCCAATCCCTATATGGGCTCGACCGATTGGTATAAAAAGGGGGCGGTTGTTGCCGGTTCCAGCTCTTCAGGTATCTCTACTATTATGACCAAGCAAGGCATTCGTATGAAAGCCCTTTTGAATGACTATACACAGGTTGATACGCTATGGTATACTATGGGCGGTTCGGTTACAACTTTCACCAACAATAACATCAACAGCGGTATAGGTTTTTATAATTACCGGGGCTGGCTGGGTATGAGCAGCTACAGCATTTCCAATATTGGCTTGCTAACCAATATTAATAAATTACCTTTCGTAACTACAATAACCTGTGGAACCGGCGATATTACCAGCTCCGGGAGCGATTACACCGAAGAATTCTTCCGAGTCGGCACGCCATACGCGCCTACAGGCGCAATCGGCGCAATTGGCACCGCCACTATGGGAACCCACACCCGCTATAACAACTGCGTGGATAACGGCATATTCGGCGCCTTCTTCGACTATGATATCTTCCCAATGGGCGATGCGCTGTTTGTGGGAAAATTCGATCTTTATATGAGTTTTCCCGACAATTCCTCAATGGTGGCGAGTTACTCTAACTGGAACAACCTCATCGGCGATCCCAGCTGCCAACTGTGGACTGACATACCCAAGGATATGATAACCACCTACCCCGATACAATTCCGGTGGGTACGACTTCTTTGACTGTAACGGTCACCGATTCAATTTCCGGCGGTCCATTGGAGGGTGTGGATGTTTGTCTATCAGGGACGGACATTTATTTATTCGCTCTCAGCGATGAGAATGGTGAAGCGCTCTTCACACTTCCAGACCTTGAAGCGGGTTTTTTTCTGATTACCGTTTGTATTCATAATTACAAGCCTCATCTTGACCGAGTAATTCTGGAGAATGAAGATGTTTTTGTAAGTTACAATAATATAGATATTAATGATGATAACACCGGCGCTTCGAGCGGGAACAGCAATGGCGCGGTTAACCCGGGCGAGACAATCGAATTGGGATTAATGCTGAAGAATTACGGCACTTCGATTTCCGCTTCAGAGATTGCCGCCACTCTGAGCAGTTCCAGTGAATGCATAACTGTCATCGATTCTGTGAAGAATTATCCTAATTTAAGTCCGGGGGCGACTTCAGCCTATCAATATTTCGTTTTCTCTGTCGATCAGACCGCGGTTAATCAATTACCGCTTTCTTTCTATTTAGATGTGTCGACATCACAGGGGACCTGGGAGTCATACTTGGAATTAACGGCGGAAGCGGCGGAAATTGTTTTTGTGAATTGCACGGTGCAGGACCCCAATGGCCAGTTGGATCCGGGTGATACGGCTCCATTGTTAGTTACGGTAAGGAATATGGGACCTCTTACCGGAGATAATCTGGAGGCTGAGCTTCACTGCGCGAACGATTACATCACCGTCAATCAGAATATATCCACATTTGGCAGTATCAATCCCGGGCAGACGGCGGCTGGAGCGCCTTATCAAGTGACAGTCTCTCCGATGATAGTCAACGGCTCAACTGTCGGCTTCGATTTATATATATCCGGGGATAACGGCTTCACCGACACCACTAGTTTTGAGTTGGTAGTGGGTGATGTAACAGATTCAGACCCGACCGGGCCGGATGAATATGGCTATTACGCATTGGACAATACCGACACGAATTATGTGGGTTATCCCATTTTTGATTGGGTTGAAATAGACCCTTATAATCCCAGTCATATATATAACGGTATAGATGTGGGATTGAGCGATTATGGTAATGAACAGGATGACACTCGATTGCTGGCGCTTCCCTTCGATTTCACTTATTACGGCGAAGTGTTCGATGAGATATCGGTTTGTTCCAATGGTTGGGCGGCGTTCGGCGATATGACCTATTTTACCCATTTCCGCAATTGGTATATTCCTTCGACTTTGGGACCTTATTCATTGGTCGCTCCATTTTGGGACGACTTGTATCAGCAGGCAAGTCCGCCCAAGAAGGTCTATTATTATAATGATGTAGATAATCATCGGCTTATAATCGAATGGAATGTCAAGTGCGCGGGAACCGGGAATCCCAATGAGCTGTTCGAGTTGATTTTACTCGATCCGGCTTACTATCCCACGGAAACGGGGGACGGCATCATATTATTCTATTACGCCGATGTCAGCAATGTGAGCGGGTCATCGGGCTGGGATAACTATTATGCCACGGTTGGAATCAAGAGTCCCGATAATCTGATGGGGCTGCAATACACATACTGGAACCATTATAATCCCGGTGCGGCGACCTTGGTCGATGGCAGGGCGATAAAATTCACCACCGACCAGCCTATCAACGCCAGCCCTCCGGTTATCGTTCACTATCCGCTGCCGGATGTGACCGAACCGGTCAGCGGCTATACGGTAGAAGCTCAAGTATCGGGATACTATCCTTTGGACTACGATAATATGTTCATCTATTGGAGCACGGAAAGATACGGGGTATATAATGAGGAATTATTAATCCCTTCCACCGTTGGGAGTCCCGATGATTTCATAGGGATGATTCCGGAGGTGGACCCGGGCAACATTGTATATTATTATCTTTATGTCCAGGATATATCTGGGGGTTATAAATATGCGCCGGTGAATGCTCCCACATCGGTTTATTCCTTTATGGTTGGTCCGCAGGAATTAGTACTTTTTGAAGACGCGGAGGAGGAAGCGGGTTGGAGTCTGGGTGTTCCCGGCGACGACGCCACCTCCGGGATTTGGATAAGGGATGATCCGGTGATTTCCATCGCCGATAACGGTCATGTAGTTCAGCCTGAAGATGACTATACTATTGATCCTGGGCATATTTGCTTCGTTACCGGCAACGCCGATCCCGGCGCTCCGGGCGGGACTAATGATGTGGACGGCGGCAAGACTACTATTATGAGTCCGATATACGATTTATCCGACTATGCGCATCCGATAATTTCCTTCTGGTATTGGTATAGTAATAACCAGGGTTCTAATCCCAGTCAGGACGACTGGCGTTTCGATGTCAGCAACAATAACGGAGCTGTTTGGTTAGTGGTTATAAATACCAATGTATCGACGGCCGAGCAGTGGGAATATTACCAGTTCTGGCTGGAGGATTATGTCAGTCCCACCGATCAAATGAGGATGCGGTTCATCGCTTCCGATGAGGGGGGCGGTTCGTTAGTTGAAGCGTGCGTGGACGATATTTCCATCGTCAATTTGGGCGATACCTGGGGAGAGTGGACATCTTACGAAATGATTCCCGCGGAGAACATCAGCATATCGGTGGCGGGAGATGATATTCATCTTTCCTGGCTGCCGGTGGAAGGAGCGGCGGCTTACCGGGTGATCAGCGGCGACACTCCGTATTTCGATTATGAAGACGGCGTATTCATCGGTGAATACTCTGAAACTGAGATTATGATAGAGAAGTCGCCGCCGGTTGAATTTTTCCGGATAAAGGTAGTTAGGTGAGTATTGTTTTTGGGTTGAGAATCCACACTACAATGCTGTCGACTGCGGAGAGTCGACAGCACATATTATCTGAATGCTGAATAGTGAAAGTTGTGAGCTGCGAAGATTGACTGTGGGTTGAGAATCCTCTCTGCACGGTGAATTTGTTTTTTTGAAACACAGAATTCCACAGAAAGCACAGAAGACACGGAAGTGGATTCCCGCATGCTTTTAGCGGGAATCCATACCCAATTTTCATTCTCAGTTGTGCCGTGAACCGGCATGAGGGTTTACTCTGAAACTAGGC
>JABMRZ010000059.1 GCA_013202315.1 Candidatus Tariuqbacter arcticus
GACTGTTTCGCGGGAATGACGGTTCGGAGGTTGTTTTTTACTAATCAATATAAACGGGAGTAAATCATGAAAAAGTACTTAATCGCGCTGTTGATTCTGACAGCGGCTTCGGTATGTGTGGGGCGGGAGGTGGGGCTGACTGTTTTCAATAACGACCGGGCGCTGGTGCACGATATTCGGAAAATTGAATTTCAAAAGGGGATTTTCACTTACGATTTCACCAACATTCCCTGGCAGATTGAACCGACATCGGTGCGTTTCCATGCCGATAAGGCGGCGATATTGGAGCAGAATTACGAATTCGACATCGTGTCCGCCGATAAAATCCGGGAGAAATTCATCGGCGAAAAAATAAGGCTGTTCTTTGAAGACGGCAGTATGCAGGAAGGGCTGCTGCAACCGAGCGGTGTGGGCGGTCTGATAATCATCGATGAACAGGGCGGAGTGAAAATCGTCCGAACGGATAAGTTGATGCACTACGATTTCCCCCATATGCCGGAGGATTTCGTGGAGCGCCCGACGCTGGTGTGGCTGCTGAATTCGACTGCGGCGGGGGTTCGCAAAGCCGAAGTCTCATATTTGACCAGAGGGATGAATTGGCACGCTGAATATGTGTCGTTGATCGAGGAAAAGGCATTGAGCTTCACCGGATGGGTTTCAATCGACAACCGTTCAGGGGAGACTTTTGAGGAGGCGAAGTTGAAGCTCATCGCCGGGGATGTGCATATGATCGATAAAAAACGCGTCAGGCGGGCTATGGCACAAGCTGCGGACATTTATGGGGCGCAAGGTGATGAGCAATTCAAAGAGAAGAGCTTCTTCGAGTATCACTTATACACATTACAGCGGCGCACTACGGTGAAGAATAACCAGATAAAGCAGATTTCGCTCTTCCCGGAAGCGAAGGTCAAATACAACAAGACCTATATCTACGACATAAGATACAACGCCAGTAAAATCGGGGTGTATCTGGTGTTCCAGAACAGCAAGGACAGCGGTTTGGGAATGGCGCTCCCCGCAGGTAAAGTGATGGTTTATCAGCGCGATGAAGACGGCAGCCAGGAATTCATCGGCGAGGATTTAATCGATCATACTCCGCGCGATGAAGAGGTTAAGATTTTAATGGGTAACGCTTTCGATTTGGTGGGGGAGAGGAAGATGCTGGAGAGCCGGCAGTTGAGCCGCTATGACCGTGAACAGGATATCCAAATCAGCCTGCGTAATCATAAGGACACGGCGGTTGAAATCGTGGTGCGCGAACATCTTTATGGCTATTGGACGATATTCAATAATTCGCATGATTATGAGAAGGTAGACGCAAATACGGTTGAATTCAAGGTTAAGGTACCGCCGCATAAGCCGAAAGAAGAGCTGTTGGTTAAGTTTACGGTGCGGTATTCGAGGCTTTAATAGGCTATGGGCTTTAGGCTGTGGGCTGTGGGGATTAGGGATATTGAGGGATTGAATTATTGGGGAATTGGGTTAATAGGCGCTTATTACACCAACATCGATAAAAGAGTCTCTTGCAAAAGTTCTGTATCCTCCATATTGTCATTCTGAATGTAATGAAGAATCTCTTTTTCCGTTTGCGAATGGTTATAGGATGAGATGCTTCACTTCGTTCAGCATGACACTGGGGAAGTCAATTTGCTGGAACTCCGTTATAAATAGGCATTTAATAACATAATCCTTTTTTACACTATTCATTTATGGGACAAAGTACTAGCGTTCAGTATGACGGTTTTTCTGGACTTGTGCAAGAACTTCAAAAAATGTCGATATTTCACTGTGGTGTCTACTCTCCTTAGAGTGTCCGAGAATTGTGTAAGAGTATAAATTCACTGGAAATGATGGAAATGATGGAAATCGTAACATACTTTATATCCATAATTTGCATCATATCCAGTGAATCATTTTTAAACATTAATGACAGAATTCTCTTATTTTCAGACAGCCTATAGAGAGTCGACACCACGGCGAATATCATATGAAGCTAAACCCTAGCCAAAGATA
>JABMRZ010000060.1 GCA_013202315.1 Candidatus Tariuqbacter arcticus
AAATAGCGATATCGACAATTTTTTGTCTATGTGGGCGCAATAAGCGCCTAAAAGTTAAAAGTTAAATGATGAATGTTAAGTGTATTGGCATTTAGGATTGATTCAATTCCATATGTGCTGTCGACTCTCCGCAGTCGACAGTCCGCTGTACAGCGGATTAGCGTCAATTGCGGAGAAATGACGCCACCCGTTATATTCAGGATTTACGAATGATAATATTCTTCAGATTAAACAGGTAACCCCCAAATAATTATCACATCATTAGCGGTTAAAAAATAAAAGAGGGAGACAGCGATGAGAAACAAAGTATTAACCACAGTATTGATTGGACTGTTCGTCTTGAGCGGTCTAGTCTTATTTCCCGCAGGCAACGCCCAAGCTACTTGGATCACCATATTCGTAGAGCATTTCACTCTGCCCTGGTTAAGCTGGCCCTGGTCCTGTTGGGGTGGTGCATGGACAGTCCAGCCGCCATACGGTTATCAATGGGGAATAGCTCCGGGGATAACCTATTACGAATTTGAGCCGTATCAGTCCATTTGGTGCGCGGCAATGTTGAATAATGTTCAACCCAGCGATTTGGAACCATTCGTCGACCCCTACCCACCCAATTTGAATACTAAAGCGATTTGGGGACCGTTTTCGCTGGCAAACGCTGAAGCGGCGGAATGTATGCTATGGTATTGGGTGGATACTCAAGTATTGATTGATTACCTCTTATGGGGAGTGTCCACCGATCCATACGGCAATACCATTTATGAAGGGGGAAGGGCATCCGGTCCCAATGCGAACATGACTTGGGCGACCGCCACTATGGATATGTCGGAACTCACTTCTCCTCAGGGCGGCACGGTCAGCCTTCTTGGCTATTCCCAGTTATGGCTGGTATTCCAGTTTTACAGCAATAATGCTATTCAGGATTATTGGGGCGCTTTCGTCGATGATATTGTCCTCGGCTATGATGACGGGCTGTTCGACTTGGTGGCTGGATATCCCACCATTCACGAGCCTGATTCCACCTTAATAAGTGTGCCGTATGAAGGGGGATATTACCGGTTCGGTTTTCCCTGGGCTGTTGAAGGTATCGGCGTAACTCCCCCATTCACCATTAATTGTATAGTGGACGACACCCTCTTTTACTCCACTCGTCTTACGGGTGAAGGGGGCAGCACATATTATACCTATGCCGATTCGCTGTGGACCGGCGCCGTTGATACAACACATTATGTTCAATGGACCCTCGATGTGAACGATGAGGTCAGTGAGACCTACGAGGATAACAATGTCGGCTATTTGGATTTCGTGGTGGTGCAGTTTGACTCTGCGCCTTTCATAGAAATTCTGCGTCCTACCGAAGGGGATACCGCCGACGAAGGGTTCTGGATTAAGTGGGACGCATACGATCGGGAGTCGAACGCGCAGATTTATTTGTATTACGATGGTGACTCTGTCGGCTACAACGGCATAATCATCAACCCCGGCGCGCCCATCTATGAAGATACCGACCCTGACAGTTTTTGGTGGGATACTTCTAATATGCCGGATGAATCGGATTATTATGTATACGGGTTGATTACAGATAATTTCAATGCGCCGGTCTATGATTACAGCGATTTCCCGCTGCATATACACCACGAAAACTCGGTATATCCGAGGGGCGGCTATAATCCGCAGGAATTCAGTCTGAGTCCGAATTTTCCCAATCCTTTCAATGCGTGGACTTCCATCGTCTATTCCAATCCGGAACCAGCCTTAGTTGAATTGCAAATATTCGATATTGAAGGCAGGCTGGTAGAAAAGTTGGCTTCAGGTGAAGTATCGGCGGGTTCGCACACGGTAACCTGGAATGCCGATGTCAGCAGTGGAATATATTTCTGCCGAATTCGGATGGTTGGGCTCAATTCAGAAAGGGTTTTCACCGCTTCTCAGAAGATGATGCTAATTCGATAGCGCTATCCGATGCTTGCCCCGGTTTATATCAGCCCGGCCCCTATGCCTTCTGCCGGGCTGATTTTTGTACCGAATTATGAAATGTTTCATCTATACAATATAGGAATCTACGCCTCATCCGGGACTGCCCCCGGAAGACGGGGCTTCGCAGCAATTCACAATTCAAAATTTAAACATCGAGCCGATTCCGGATCTGCTGTACAGCGGACAGAATGACGCAGAATGGAGGCAAAGGTCAATTATAGTGATTCTTGGAAATAATGTCCGATAATCATCTGTGTAGGAGTTCAATATATTGAATCCCTACAATAAAAGTCAAGTATTTATTTTGTAGGGGTTTGATTAATAAAACCCCTACAAAATAAATACTTGACTTTTATTGTAGGGATTCAATATATTGAACTGCTACAGAGATGATTATAGGAAAT
>JABMRZ010000061.1 GCA_013202315.1 Candidatus Tariuqbacter arcticus
ATTTTCATCAAGTTCAGAAAATGTTATTAGTCAAATAATCCGTTCACCGTTTACCAATCTTTAAATTTCAGGAGTCTGCAAATGAAAACTAAATTATCAGCATTTTTCGTCCTTTTCACAATCTGTCTCTCAGTAGCGTTGGCTTTCGCTGGGGATAAAATTATCTCATCACCACTACCCGTCAATGATCAGGTCATCCTTTACCCCAGCGGAACCGATGATCCCCAGCCGGATACCATTTTCTATGACGATGGCATCGGTGGATTTCTCCTCCATGGACCGAATAATATGTGGTCGTCAATGAGGTTCACACCTGTCGATTCGTTCGAATTGCGCGCCGCCTATATAATGGTTCAAAATCCCTTTAATGTTTCAGGTCAGGCGGCGGCGGTCTGTTTTGCCAATGACGGGGGGCCGCCTTCATCCACAGTCTTAGCAGGACCTGACTATATGCCCAATCCTCCGGCTTCCGGTCAGTGGCTTTATGTGGAATTCACCGATCCGGTTATATTTGGGCCGATGGAGGAATTCCACATCGCCTACGGTCCCGCTCCCGCCGGCACCTATCCTACTGCCCCTGGGTGGTGGCCTCATTTAGATGGAGCCCAGACGGGTAATAGGAACTATATGGCCACTACCGTAAATCCCCAGCAACTGCCCACCAACTGGTTGCCAATGACCTATGGCGATTATATGATTCGCGCCGGTGGTGAATATCTCAATCCCTTCATCGATTTGGAAAATATGAATTGCTTTACCGACAACAAGAAGTTCTTCAATCTTCCAGGAACTGATATCACTTTAAAGGCGGTGGTGGAGAATGTCGGTATGACCGATATCCCCACTTTCACCGTCCATTGGGATGTCCAATATGAAGGGGTAACCGTCTTCACCTCCGATGGAGCCTATGGTCCCGTCGCTCAAAATCAGATACTTTCCTGCGCATCGCCGGATATTTGGACCCCCGCCGATGTGGGAATGTATGAGGTAACCGCGACCATCTCCGCGCCGGGAGATGAAAACAACACCAACGACACTTCTATGCTGGAACAATACGCCACTGACTTGAACGATATGCCCTACACCTATGCCTATGGGACTATGACCGGTAATACCAGCCTCAACGCCTGGGGTATTTCATTCAATTTGCCGGAAACCCCCGCCCGTTTGGACAGCTTCTCCATAGTCTTCAACCAATCCGACCCTTCAGCCGAAATCACCGTCTACGCCAACGATGCTTTCTACGGTGCGCCAAGTACCGTGCTGTGGGAGACCACCACCAGTGTGGACACCGGCTTGAATATGTTCTATCCCCCTAACCTGGACATTTTCGAAGATATGTTCACCGTTGCCTATGATGGCGATTCACCTTTGAGCCACGATGAAACCGGGATAAACTCCGCCGAAAACGATTCTATGATGAATTCCGCCTGGAGTTACTCTGCCGGCTGGGAGAAGATGTATTCCGGCGATTGGCCCTTTGTGGTCTACCTCGATACTTCCAGCTATGTTCCCCCTGAACCGCAGATCGTACTTTCGGACAGCGTAGTATACTTCGAGGATGTAATACCCGGCGATACCTCCTGGTTCGACCTCACCGTCTACAACACCGGCGGGGGCGATGATTTGATTCTTACGATGATCATATTCAATCCCCCGCCTGGAATCTTCGGCGTATTAGGCTTCGTCTCTAATACCCACATTGCCGCCGGAGATAGTCTTATCCTGCCGCTGATATTTACCCCCTCGGAAACGGGCGACTACCAAAATTTTATGGGTATATTCAACAACGCCACATTTCCCATACCGTTAATAGTCGAAGTGTATGGTACTTGCATCGTTCCCGCCATCGATTTGACCTTGACCCCCGAAAATCCGCCTATAATCATTCCCGCGAATGGAGGTTCATTCAATTTCAACATTGCCGCGGTGAATAATGGGACTTCACCAGCGACTTTCTATGTCTGGACCTACGCTACTCTGCCCAACGGCGGCCAATATGGTCCCCTCATTTTTGTGACTAACTTCACTTTAGCCGCCGGCGCTTCCATCGACCGCGACCGCACCCAGGCAGTCCCCGCAAACGCCTCCGCCGGTGATTACACTTATGACGCTTATATGGGAATCTATCCCGATGAAATATGGGATGAAGACCACTTCGACTTCACCAAGAGCGCCGATTCCGACGGCGGTCTCATCATCCCCGATTGGAACAACTGGGGCGAAAGCTTCGAGGAATCTATGGATGAAACAACGCTTTCGATTCATCCTTCATCCTTCATCTTTCATCCTTCCTATCCAAACCCCTTCAATCCCACGACAGCTATCAGCTATCAGCTGCAAGCTGCAAGCTATGTGGAACTTACGATTTACGATATTCAGGGGCGGGAAGTGGCGA
>JABMRZ010000062.1 GCA_013202315.1 Candidatus Tariuqbacter arcticus
GTCAGTTGTCGGTTGTCGGTTGTCGGTTGTCGGTTGTCGGTTCTCAGTTCACGGTTCTCGGTCATCGGTTTTCGGTCGATAGCGATAATATGCGGCGCATGCTCCTTCGGATGATACCATAGTGGCTCCCAAGGGCCGTTCGGGGGTGCAGGCTTTCCCGAAAGCTGGGCATTGGTCAGGCTTTTTCACACCTTGTAGTATCAGCCCGCTGATGCATTCAGCGTCGTCATCCGCGTCGGCGGCAGCCCTGCCGAAGCGTATTTCGGCGTCGAAATCGGCGTATTCGTCTTTAAGTCCCAGTCCGCTGTTGTGAATTTCGCCGATGCCCCGCCATTTTCGAGGAACTACTTGAAACACCTCGTACATCATTTGAAGGGCTGACTTGTTTCCTTCTCGGCGAACGGCTCGAATATATTGATTCTCCGCCAGAGCGGTTCCCTCCTCCAACCGCTTCAAACACATTAATATACCGCTCAGAATATCCAGCGGTTCAAAACCGGTAACCACTATGGGAAGGTTATATTGGCGGGAAATCCTTTCGTATTCTTCATATCCGGTTACGGCGCAAACATGCCCAGGGGCGAGCAATCCCTCCACCCTGCAATTCGGAGAATCCAAAATCGCTTCGATGGCGGGCGGAATGAGCACCTGAGAAACTAAAAGACTGAAGTTGTTGAGATTTTGAAGTTTAGCTTGGTAGACCGCCAATGCGTTTGCGGGAGCGGTTGTTTCAAATCCCACCGCAAAGAATACGACCTGCTTGTTGGGATTATCGGAAGCGACTTTCAAAGCGTCAAGCGGGGAATAAACGATGCGGACATCTCCCCCCTCCGCTTTGACCGAAAGTAGGTCTTTCCCCGTTCCCGGCACCCTGAGCATATCACCGAAGGAGCAAAAAATCACATCACGATCGGCGACGATTTCCACTGCTTTATCAATCAATTCCACCGGTGTGACGCATACCGGGCATCCGGGTCCGTGAAGTAAATTCAGTTCATCGGGGAGCAATTTATTAATCCCGAATTTCATAATGGCGTGAGTCTGCCCTCCGCATACTTCCATAATGGTATGGGGGCGAGTGGTGATGCGGGCGATTTCATCCGCCAGCTTCCCTGCGGCTTCGGCGCTGCGATATTCATCGATGTATTTCATCACGCATCGCCTTCAGGCTGACTTTCGACAATATCCGCTAAGTATTTGAACACTTGTTCCGCTTCCTCTTCATCGATCACGCTGATTGCCAAGCCGGCGTGGACGATGACATAATCGCCGATCCCGGCTTCGGGCACGCAGAATAAGTTCACTTCCTTGAGGATACCGCCGAAGCTCACCTTCCCGGCGCGCATAATCGGGTCTTCGACCGTTATTTCGATTATTTTCCCTGGAATTGCCAAGCACATAGTCAATGTAAAATGTAAAATGTAAAATGTAGAATTAAGAATTTAAAATTTAGAAAATTACAAGTCTCGTATGATTATTAATCCGAACAGTTAATATTTGACATCTTGGTAGGGACAGAACAATGTTGTGTCCGTACAATAATAAGGCAAATTTCAAATATCTCAGGCTAGTTTTTAACCAATGAAGCCGCATACGCCTGCCCAACCGCTATTCCACCATCATTGGGCGGGACCCGCTGATGCCAATATGGCTGGAAACCTTCGCTCCTCAGTCGGTTAACCGCACGCTCGGTAAGGTATCTATTCTGGAAACATCCGCCGGTCAAAATAATTCTGTTTTCATTAATACGCCGAGCAATAGCCGTCATCATTTCCACCATTGTATTATGGAATCGAACGGCGATTTCACGCTTGGATATACCCCGCTCAACATCTTCGACAATCAGTTGAATCATCGGCGCCCAATCGACTATAACCGAGGGGCTTCCTTCTTTTATATCGAATGGATAGTATTCTGTAGATGCAGTGTCATCGGTGAGGAATTCCAATTCCATCGCCGCCTGCCCCTCAAAACCGTTGATATGGCGGATTCCAATGATGGAAGCGACAGCATCGAAGAGGCGTCCCGCGCTGGAAGTCAACGGCGAATTCAATTTTCGCGTCAGCATCGTCCGCAGATTTTTCAACTCCAAACTCGAAAACGCTTCCAAAGGCTTCAGTCCCTCTCGATTAAAGAGGTCATCGCCGTAGATTGCGAAAAGCAGTCCCAGCGCCGAGCGCCTCGGTTCTTTGACCGCGCTTTCACCGCCCGGAAGGGGGAATGTCCGCAAGTGCGCCGCGCGCTCGAAACCACTCCCCGCCGTATGCAGGAATTCACCCCCCCAAATTGAACCATCCAGACCGTATCCGGTTCCATCCCAGGAAACACCCAAGACAGACCCTTCGAGTTCATTTTCAGCCATGCAGGATAAGATATGCGCGAAATGATGCTGTACCTCGATTACGGGCAAGCCCGATTTGCGGGCGTATTTGCTTGAAAGGTAATCGGGGTGCCGGTCGCAGACTATCACTTCGGGTGAGAAATCGTAAAGCCCGCTCAAACTGTCGATGGTGTTTTGGAAGGCTGAATAAGCCTGAGCCGTTTCCAAATCGCCGATATGCTGGCTGAGGAACAGTTCTTTCCCATCAGTAATGGCGATGGTATTCTTCAGATGCCCGCCGACCGCCAAAACCGGACGATTCTGCTTCTTAGAATTGACCGGCAGCGGAGCATAGCCCCTCGCCCTGCGTAAAACCAATTCCCTGTCCAAGACAACCCTGACGATGGAATCGTCGATATGCCGGACGATGGGACGGTTGTGCATCAGGAAAAAGTCTGCTATTCCGGAAAGCCTCTGCAAGGCGTCATTTTCATCGATGCAAATCGGTTCATCCTTGAGATTGCCGCTGGTGGCGATTACCGGAAAGCCCAATTCCCGCATCAATATATGATGTAAAGGGGTATAAGGCAGCATAATTCCCAGATAAGGGTTATTGGGGGCGACGGAAGGTGCGACTGGTTGAAGTTCGGGATTATTACTCGATTTCCGCTTGAGAAGGACGATAGGACATTCCGGCGATTGAAGCAGCCGTTTTTCCGAGGGTGAAACAAAGCAATGAGATTCAATCATATCCATTGCAGGATACATCAGAGCAAATGGTTTTTCTTCCCGCGCTTTGCGTTCACGCAGGCGTAGCACAGCTTTTTCATTCACCGCGTCCACTATCAGGTGAAACCCGCCCAGCCCTTTAACGGCGGCTATTTTGCCATTTCGGATACCATCCGCCGCCGCTAACAGCGCCTTATGATGAGTCGAAAGGATATTTCCGGCGCTGTCCCATAGTTCGAGGTGAGGTCCGCATTCGGGGCAGGCGTTGGGCTGAGCGTGAAAACGCCGGTCGAGTGGATTCTCATATTCCGCCAAACACTTCTCGCACATTTGAAATTTTTTCATAGAAGTATTGGCGCGGTCATAGGGGAGCGCTTCGATGATACTGTAGCGGGGCCCGCAATTGGTGCAGTTGGTGAATGGATATAAATAGCGCCTGTTGGCGGGGTCGAAAATCTCCCCGATGCAATCAGGACAGGCGGCTATATCCGGCATAACCAGCGCGGTCTTATCGCCATAATTATCGCTTGGTCGGATTTCAAAACCGTCATAACCCAGCGGGTCGAGATAATACGCCTCGAAACTCTGTATGAACGATTGAATCGGCTTTTCGGCTTCGATGCGGAGTGTGAAATCTTCCAAATCCCTGCGAGTCCCCTCGGCTTCGATGAAGACACCTCCCGAAGAATTTCTCACCCACCCGGCGAGCCGCAATTCATTCGCCAATCGATATATAAACGGTCTGAAGCCAATCCCTTGAACCGCCCCTCGAATCACTATTTTCGACCGCAGAATCCCTCCGGCGGAATTCGCTTCTTTCTTGTTAACAGTATCCAATAGTGCCGGTATGAATATCTTTGAGCGCATTTATTAAATTCCTTGGTGGTATATTAATCGTTTTTTCACAAATTTGCAATAAAATCGATGTTAATCACCCTTGAAATAGGGGTTAGGGTTTGGGGGTTTTATGTATGGGGTTTAGTGGGCAATTGGAAGAGGAAAAGGCGAAGCCGGAAGGTGAAATCGAGGAACTTGCGCTTGATCGGATCGACCAGGAAAGAATCAAGAGGTTCATCGATGCTTTAGATGAAGTGATGGAAAATGGCGGAGATGACTTTTTTTGTCATAAAGGATAAAACAAATATTAAAAATAAATTTTATTTCAAGCCATGATTTTGGGTAGGGCAGGGGAGAGATCGCCCGTCTACGGGCTTTTAAATGCGTTTTTCCCGTTGACCCATCTCGCCTGTGGGCTCGAACGGGATAAAATTTATGACTCTTCCTCATAAAAGTTCTGTAAATTTTTTGTTATATAACTAAACGCTATTCGATCATAGTCTTTGGATTTATTAACTTTAAACGACTTGGTGCGAATTTTCTTGTTATTTTCCTTCCATTTTGAAGTTATATGCATTATAATCGCCTGTTGCTCCAGTCGAACTTCCCATTCAAAAATTATTTTGACGGACATGTCAATTTCTTCAAAACGCCCCTGCGCAATTATGTCATTCATTTTAAGTTCCTCAGTTTTTGAATAATGATTTTAAGTATAAAATTCATTAGTTTTTTACACCACTCAAATAAAAAAAAATCCTTAAAAATCAAGGATTTTTAAAAGTAGTTTTTGGACACCTTTTTTACACCACTAAAAATAAAAAATATTGTTAGAATCTAAGTTCATTAAATGGCACTAAAACATTTCCTTCATCAGCTAACAATCTTTGCCTCAAGCGAAGGAAGTCAACTAGACTGATATTATCCTCAAGAATCATAGTTAGGTCATAGCCGTCCGCAATGAAGAAAACAGCCTGCTTTCCTTTCGTTATTGCCGTATTGGCTCCTTTGCTTATTCCATTTATTGATATAAAGACTCCTCTAGTATACTTTGATTTTCCCTCTATCTTACCGCGAAAAATAAGCAAATCTGCTTCTGAACAAGGTTCTGATGTCCATTTTGCCTCTAAAAGGTAAATCTCATGGTCAAGTTCAAAAGAACCGTCTATCTGCTCACCTTCAACGCGAAAAGGTTCGCGGGGATTAAGATCATGAAGATAAAATAACCGATTAAGTATTTTCTCTAATAATAAACCAGCTTTTTGGCGATTTAGTTCGTCATGTAGTAGGAAAAACTCTTTCTTAAGTTTTTCAAGTTCTTGACTTCTTCTGCTACGTTCCGTTTCCTTTAATTTCTCTTCTATGATAGCACGTTCAACATGTTCTTCCGCACGCGTAGTACCATCATCTCTAAGTAAAGCTTTAAAATCTGGATCCCAAAGGTCGGGAAACTTGAATCCAATTTCTAAAATTAAACCGTTTAGTCTGTCAATTTCTTCTGGTTTAAACGGATTCCCCTGTTTTTGTCTATATACAAGTCCAGCCCTGACTATTTCCAAAATTAAGGGTTCAAACCTTCCTCGTCTAAACTCCAACGTCCTCTCAATTAGTGCCGTAATCATGGGTATCTTGCTGCCAGGCTGCCAGAAATCACTCACTCCAACCTTCTCCGCTACTGTCTTGAATGATAAATGTCCCTTCCATTTAGGATCGCCAGATCCAGGAAGAAAGTCATACAATAATTCTGCCATATCTGCGACAGAACGTGATTCCTTTAGCGACAAGGCCATATAAACGATTCTCCATGATTAGTAATACATCAATACCACTTGAAATTAATTAACAACTATTTTCTATAAAGGTCAAATATTTCTATCGACTTGCTTTTTTGCCTTTGTGTGATAATATATAAAATTATTGCACACAAATAAAATTAGTTATAACTATGACCTGGCTTGACTACCGTCATATCAAGGCAAGCGTGCCGATTGAAAAGGTTATCGCTCATTACAATATCCGGCTTAAAAAGACAAGCAATCACCATTTCGCCGGCTCTTATCCGATTCCTTCGCATTCAGGGGATCGGTCAAATAAAAACGCTTTCCATGTGGACACTCAAGCGGAAATCGAGGATAGGACAAAAACACCTTCTTTTGTGCCGGTTTATTCAAGATTTTTAGAAGTGCGATTCCTCATTCATCCAATACTTTCCGCACTTCATCCAGCATTCTCTCCAATCTATATGGTTTCGCTACGAATGATTTTGCCCCCATTTCCAAAAGGGTTTTAACTTGACCTCCCTTATCAAATCCGCTGGAAACGATAACTTTGATATCGGGGTTGAAATCCAGCAAATCCCCCAGTGTTTCTCTGCCTGATTTCCGGGGCATAGAAAGATCAAGAATCACCAATTGAATCCTATCCCCCATATTTCTATAAATATCGACCGCTTCCAATCCATCTGAAGCGGAAATTACATTATACCCAAAATTCTCCAACAACATCCGGCCGAATTGTCTCACCGATTCTTCATCGTCAACTAATAATATTGTTTCATGCCCGCCTTTCGACTCTAACTCAATCTTTTCCTCTTTGGATTCAATAGTGTCATGAGATAGTGGGAAATATAATGAAAATGAAGTTCCCGCTCCCACAGTGCTCTCCACCTCGATCAGTCCCTGATGGCTTTTTACAATTCCATACACCATTGCCAGTCCTAATCCTGTTCCTTTTCCTACTTCTTTTGTGGTGTAAAACGGTTCGAATATTCGCTTCAAGTTCTCCTTTTCAATACCGGTGCCGGTGTCGGAAATAACAAGTCTAATGTATTCCATTGATTCATACTCTCCTTTAAATTCCAGATTGTCAGATATCATGGAAGTATTCTCGGTTCTAATATTGATTACACCGCCCTCCGGCATGGCATCGCAAGCGTTAATCAACAAATTCATAAGCATTTGATTTATTTGGCCGTCGTCGCCATTTATAATATGCTTTTCAGCATTCATAGTTAATTTGATATTGATTAACGGGCTTTTTGTCCTGCGTATCAGCTGTATCGCCTCTTTGAACGATATTCTTAAATCGATTGGTTTTGGATGTTCCAACCGCTTTTTACCGAAGGCGAGGAGCTGGGATGTCAACTCTGCCGCTCGTTTGGAACTCTGAAAGATACTTTCAAGGTTTTCCGAGATATCTTCGCTGTCTTTCATCCTAAATATTGCAAATTCAACATTTCCCATAATACCGGTCAGAAGATTATTGAAATCATGCGCAATTCCTTCCGCTAAAGTTCCAATTGCCTCCATCTTTTGCGCCTGCTGCAGCTGACTTTCCATTAAACGATACATCGTTTGATCCAAACACATCAATACGGCGCCGATTACTTCGCCGGCATTTCCCCGCCTGGGTGCGCCGTGAAATTCAAGCATTAACTGTTTGCCGGCTTGGTCCAGATAACTAATCTCAAGACCATAAATCGATTTCCCGGATAAAAGTTCTGAAATCGACTGATGCAGGATTTCAGATTCCCTTTTTGATATGTTTTGTATTTTCTTACCGATCAGACTCGCCTGCGGATTGTCATCTGAACCTATTATCTTAGACATTGCGCTGTTTTCGAATACCACGACGCCATCTGTATCGATGAATAAAATTCCCATGGGGGAACTGTTGACAATCCCTCTATTCAGTTCTTCGGAATTCCGCAAGATTAATTCTGTCTCGAACTTGGACATAATCCCAGCCGCAGCGGTTGATATCGTTTTAATGAGCTCTATTGATGAGATACTCAATTTATTTTCAGGCGAAGTGTTTAGGATTAATATCCCATTGAATTCATCCCGAAATACCAGAGGTGAGAAATATAAACAATAATCTGAGAATATCCCTTTTCTTTCAGTTTCCCCGCCGGAATCACCAATAAACGAATCAAATTCAACTATGTTTTTAGTTTCCCTAATATGCTCTACAATATTCAGACTCAAAGGCAATTGCACCAAATTCTCCACCAAATAATCCGCTAAACCGCGATGATTGTGCAGGACAGCCATCTGGTAAGCATTATCGATAAGGTAAATTCCACAGCCTTCAACTTCTGAAATGGAAAAAGCGGCGTCTATTACATAATCAAGTATGCTGTCCGGGGTTTGAGCCGATAATAGGTTCACCAAAAGCTCGCGGGTTAAACTAATATCGGATCGAACCGAATTGTCGGTTGTTTCACTTTCTCTATTAAAGGATTCTTGCATTCTTGCGGACTTCCTTATATTAAACTTGAATATACCGATCTTATACCATTTTCATCCGATTGCTAACTTCGAATGTTTGATCTTAAAAACAGGTGGGGCAGACAGTCTGTCAGAGAATATCAAGAATCTCCCCAAATATGTGCTGTCAACTCTCCGAGTCGACAGCATCTGCCTATAAATTAATAATATAGCGTCGAGTGCGAGACTCGACGCCACGCAGAATGGCATCTAAATTACATTTTCAGACAGGCTGAAAA
>JABMRZ010000063.1 GCA_013202315.1 Candidatus Tariuqbacter arcticus
ATGAAAATAGGATATTAATTCCTCGGCAGATTTCTCTGGACAGAACGGTGATTACAATCCCCTATCTCCTAAATCCTAAATCCTAATTCCTATTTTCAGGTTAAACGATAATAAATGACAACCATTTTTGAACTATAAAGTCGTCATACATACACTCGGCGCCCTTTGGATTTTCCTGGCGGTATCAATGCTTATGCCTTTAGGCTGGGCGTGGTATTATGGTGAAGGTGACCTTCTCGCGTTCATCATCACCATTATGTTAACCGCTGCAGCCGGTATATCAGCCTGGAAACTCACCCCCGCTAAATCTGAGATTGGAATCCGGGACGGATTTGCGATAGTGACTTTCGGATGGGTCTCTATGGCTTTTTTCGGCGCCTTCCCCGCATTCATTTCCGGGACAATTCCTTCCTTCACCGACGCATTCTTCGAGTCGATGTCCGGCTTCACTACCACCGGAGCTTCCATCCTGAACGATATAGAATCGCTGCCCCACGGAGTGCTTTTCTGGCGCAGTCTAACCCACTGGCTGGGAGGTATGGGTATCATCCTGCTCTCCCTGGCGATACTGCCGATGTTGGGTGTAGGTGGAATGCAGCTTTTTCGAGCCGAAGTTCCCGGCCCCGTCACCGATAAACTCACACCCCGAATCAGGCAGACCGCCGAAATCCTCTGGGGAGTCTATTTGTTGTTGACCGTATCGGAAACAGCATTGCTGATGGTGGGAGGAATGAGCTTCTTCGACGCCCTATGCCACACATTCGGTACTATGGCGACCGGAGGGTTCTCCACCAAAAACGCCAGCATCGCCGCCTACGATAACCCCTTCATTCATTGGGTCATCATCCTTTTTATGATTTTTGCCGGCGTCAATTTCGCTCTGCATTTCCGGGCGTTGAAGGGGGATTTGAAGGTCTATCCGCGCGACCCGGAATTCAGGTTTTTCCTGACGGTGATAGCGGGAGCGATTGTGCTGTTACTGATATTCAGTTATCCGGGACTTTTCAACGGTTTTGGGGAACAGCTCCGTCACACGGTCTTTCAGGTTGTCTCCATAATGACCACCACCGGCTATGTCACCCACGATTTTGAATCTTGGACTCCGACCGGTCATTTCATCCTGCTTGCCCTGATGTTCATAGGAGGAATGGCGGGATCAACCGGCGGTGGAATGAAAACAATGCGTATCTTCATCATCATCAAACAAGCCCGAATGGAACTCCGCCAGATTATTCACCCCAGGGGAGTATTCCCGGTCCGCCTGGGCAAAAGGGTGATCAGCGATGAAGTGGTGAAGAACATCTTCGGATTCTTCCTGCTGTATGCCTTATTCTTCATCTTAGGCGCGGTTGTAATGACTTTCTTCAAACTCGATTTGGTCAGCGCAATCGCCGCCTCCGCCGCCTGCCTGAATAATATCGGTCCCGGATTGGGTGCGGTCGGCCCTACGGATAATTATTATCTCATTCCTGCCCTCGGTAAATGGGTTTTATGTGGATTGATGCTTTTGGGACGGCTGGAAGTATATACGGTGGTGATTTTGTTTTCAAGATTTTATTGGAAGCGTTGAGTTTATCATTGGTCATTTGTCATCGGTCATTTATGAATATAATCAATAACTTGTCGGTTCTTCACTGAATTGTGTGGCAAACTTTCGACTGGCGCATTCTTTCATACTTTCACACTTTCATACTTTCATACTTTATATTCAGCATCATTCATCAACAAAGGATTCATCAAAGATGAATTCATTGGTAGTCGCTGTTCTATCTTATTTCGGATATATACTTGCTTATAGGTTTTACGGACGTTTCTTAGCGAAGAAAATATTCAGGCTGGACGATTCAACCGAAGTCCCCGCTCACAAGTTCCGAGATGATTGCGATTATGTTCCCACTCATAAGGGGATATTATTCGGTCATCATTTCACTTCCATCGCCGGAGCGGGGCCCATTGTGGGTCCGGCGATAGCGGTAATTTGGGGATGGCTGCCGGCATTAATATGGGTGGTGGTGGGAGCGATTTTTATGGGCGGGGTGCACGATATGGGTATTGTCCGTGTATAATTGCTCGATTTAACTAACTGCTAAATATTCAATAACTTAAAAAAATATTACAAATCATTGTTATTTAACCGATTAACATTTTATAACAATTAAACGATGACATTACCCAGAAAACAGGGCTTTGAATTTAGTTATTAACCGGAAATGAATCCAAATAGCTCGGAATTTAACTGTTATCTGTCTGATATAATGGATACGAAAAGTGTACTATTAAGTGATTTACAATAAAAAAAGAATTCATTATAGCCCAAAAAAAATGATAATATCTTGCATAATTACATTTAATTCATTATATTATCGAGTAATTGTATTTCTTTAACGGTTGAAGATGACAATGAATGATACTGACTATTGAAAACGCTGTATTAATATGATCCCTGAAAAATCCGCACTAATCACACGACATTATCATTAGGAATAGGTATCGATGGCATCCGCCAGCCCAGTTCGGATAATCGACATTTCCAGAAAGCTGAACCTCTCGACCGCAACCCTGATAGATTTCCTGGAAAGAAACGGTTATCCCGTGAAAAGAGCGCATCACACCGTGCTCCTGCCGGATATTTTAGAAGAAATCACTTCCGAATTCGCCAGCGGCCGTGATTTGGTGATTTTGACTCAACTCATTGAAGAATCGAACCAATGGGTGATCGAACATCAAAATTCGGCTGAAGAAATCCGCCAAGTGTATCTGCAGCGTCAAGCTCGACTGCGGGTGAAGCACCAGCGTGCCCGCAGAGTTATGGAAGGACGAAATCGAGCCCGCCTTCAACGAGAACAACTGGAACTCCAACAACAGGAATTCGCTGCTATTATGAAGTCCTTGGCAAATATCGATAGTAATCACGACGGCAAAATTCAACCCGCGTCAATAGATTTAGAAATAATTCACCAGGCACTGGCGCTGACGCCCAATAAAAAAATGTCGTTCCTGAGATATCTTAGAAATATGCTGAATCTATACGCTGCAAACTGCATAATTATGTGAATCCGCTGCCGATTAATAAACATAAATATATCGAAAGGTAAAATGACTATGAACAATTTTGGGAATAAATTACGGTTCTGGAGAAAAAAATTGAATTTTTCTCAGAACCTGCTGGCGCAAAAATCAGGCGTCAGTCCGGTTACCATCGGACAAATCGAAACCGGAAAACGGAAAGCGCGTAAACAAACTATGCAAAAACTGTTGGACGGCTTGGGGATAACCGACAGCCAATTCTTCGGAATAACTCACCAAGTCCCCCCTGACCCAATTCCTGCAATCGAAACCCCCAAAGAAAGCCAGGTAATAACCGAAGATATGAGTCAGCCGAGGGATAAGAATGTGCCCGTAATTCTTTCCAACCTCGACCTGGAAATTATGAATCGAGTGCTGAATTTAACCTTTGATGGTAAAATCAGCGTGCTTAAATACTTGAAAGCTCTTTCATAAAGATGTTTCTTTTCTGGGAAGTCCAACGAAATTAAACATTGTGGGATATTTACTCTCGCAAAATCCGATTATGGACGGATGAATTTGGGAATGAAAAGAAGAGCCGATGACTCTTCTTATATAGCGGATTTCATTCTCGTCTGCTCATCGAATATCCGTGTTCCATTCATGCTTATTTATGGTTAACTAAATACATCCTAATCCAAATTAAAAATGAAAAACCCGGGGTTCCATTTCATCCCGGGTTTTTTGTGCCGGAGGCCGGATTTGAACCGGCACACCTGTTAAGGCGCCACCCCCTCAAGATGGTGTGTCTGCCTATTCCACCACTCCGGCGTATTTTATGTGTAGCAAAGTATGAAAGTATAATTAACGCTGAAATTTCGTTAAATGCGATTGATTGACCCGCTATACAGCCCTCGCCATACACTTTCTCACCAATATAATGAAATCTCCTTTAAAAATCAAGGTTCTAAACTGTGTCAAATGGAATTAGTTAAAGATGAAATTGGCGGTTCCATTCATTGACCTTCGCTTTGAGTTTAATCTCCCCCGGAAGGTGGAAGAGTGGTTTCGACTTCGCTGGGAAGACTCATATTCTCAATTCCCCGTTCCATAGTACCCGGGACTAAAGGAAGGGCCTGCGCCGGCGACTGCATAGCATCCTGCACCGCGCTCCGTGGTGTGGAAACGGTTCTGGAAAGCAGGGTGAGGATGATACAGTTCACAATGAAGGCGGTGGCTAAGTAGGTGGTGGCTTTTGAAAGAAAAGTGGCGGTGCCGCGAGCTCCTAACATCGAAGCCGCCATACCACCGCCGCCGCCGAAAGCGCCCGCCAGACCTTTACCCTTAGAGGCTTGCATCAAAATAACTATCACCATCAAAATGCAGATGACAACATGCAGAAAGATGAAGAAACTATAAATGAACATTTAAAATACTCCGATGCTTATGTTATTAATATTATATCCTAAATTGTGAACAGAATTAAACTATACTAATTCCATTGAGGCTTTAGCGATTTGAGCGAATGACTCAGCGGACAGGCTGGCGCCGCCAACTAATGCGCCGTCGATGTCCACTTGTTTGAATAATCCAGCGGCGTTGTCCGGCTTGACGGAGCCGCCGTATATTATGCGGGTGGTGTCAGCCAATGCGCTGGAATAATGGTCGCGCAACAACCTGCGGAGGAATTCGTGAACTTCTTGAGCGTCGGCGGGTTGGGCTGTTTTGCCGGTGCCGATAGCCCAAACAGGTTCGTAGGCGATGATGAAGCCCGGTAAATCACTTTCACCGCATCCGGATAATGCGCCTTTAAATTGCCGTTCGATCACCTCGAAAGTAATCCCCCTTTCCCGCTCATCTTCGGTTTCACCCAGGCATAGAATGGGGGTCAATCCATTGTTGAGGGCGGTTTTCAAACGGAGGTTGACAGAGTGATCGGTTTCGCTGAAATACTGCCGCCTTTCGGAATGGCCGATGATTACATAATCCGCGCCCGCTACTTTCAACATAGATGCGGAGATTTCCCCTGTAAAAGCCCCTTTCTCTTCCCAAAATAAATGCTGAGCGGAAATGATTATCGGCGTTTCTCGGAGCAATTCGGAAGCCTGATGCAAGGCGGTGAACGGCGGCGCTACCACTAAATCTATATTGTTCATACCCACCAATTTGACTTTAAGTTCCCGCAGCAGGGGCAGCGGGTCGCTAAGCGGGTTCATTTTCCAGTTGCCGGCGATGAAATATTTTCTCACAATCGGTTTTTCCTATAAATAAGTGTGAAAGTGTGAAAGAATTCAATTCAAACTAAAGCAGCTCTATTTTTACTATTTATCATTTAACGCTTCAATCCCCGGCAGTATTTGTCCGGCGAGGAATTCCAAAGAAGCGCCGCCGCCGGTTGATATATGGGTGATCTTATCTTCGAGTTTGTATTTTTTAACCGCAGCGGCGGAATCTCCTCCGCCGACCACGGTAACGGCGCCTTGAGTTGTGGCTTCGGCGAGCGCTTCAACGATAGTTTTAGTTCCAGCGGCGAAGGGGGGGACTTCGAATACGCCCATTGGTCCGTTCCAAAGGATGGTCTTGGCTTTCTTAATTTTATCGGCGAACAGTTTAGCTGTTTCTGGGCCGATATCGAGTCCTTTCAAGCCGATTTTGATTTCGGTAATGGGAACAATCGTCGTTGTGGCATTGGGGTCGGCTTCCGGCGCGATTACCACATCGGTGGGTAAGAATAAATCAACACCCGCTTGCCGCGCTTTCCGCAGGGTTTCCACGGCTAAGGTTAATTTATCCGCTTCAAGCAGGGAATTGCCGATTTCGACGCCTTCAGCTTTGAGGAAAGTGTAGCTCATACCTCCGCCGACCAAAATAGTATCGGTCATATTAATGAGGTTTTGGATTATCTCAATTTTACCAGCGACTTTGGCTCCGCCGAGGATGGCGACGAGTGGGCGGTTAGGATTACTAATGATTTTACCTAAATATTCGATTTCCTTCTGCATCAGGTATCCGGCGGCACAGATGGCGATATGGTGAGTAACCCCTTCGGTTGAAGCGTGGGCGCGGTGTGCGGTGCCGAAAGCGTCATTGACATATACATCGCCCAATTTAGCAAGCTGCCAAGAGAAATCGGAGTCGTTTTTGGTTTCTCCACGATGGAAGCGGAGGTTTTCCAGCAGGAGGATTTCGCCCGGTTTCAATTCCAGCGCCATTTTCTCAGTCTCTTCGCCGATGCAGTCGGGTGCGAGTTTGACTTCGCGCTTCAGGTATTCCGATAATCGGAGTCCGACCGGGGTCATTTTCAATTTAGGATCGTAACCCTTGGGCCTGCCCATATGGGACATTAGTATGAGTTTTCCGCCGGAATCGAGGACTTTGTTGATAGTTGGCAGGCTGGAGCGGATGCGGTAGTCATCGGTGATGATTCCGTTTTCGTCCAGGGGGACATTGAAATCGACTCGGACGAGGATGCGTTTACCTTTGAGGTCGATGTCGTCGATAGTAAGTTTGGGCATAATTTTGATTAGTTTATTTATGACGTTCTATGATATTTGTAGGGACGAGGCACTGCCTCGTCCAGAAAGTTTCTTCAAATGATATCATCTTTTAGGAACATATTCTGGATTGATCTCATCGGTGTCCCATTTGATAGGATTTAATCTAATATATTCTCTTATCTTTTCAAGCGATTGTTCACTTCTAATAATGTGTTCATAAAACCTTGATTGCCATTGAAATTTTAACTCCGGGAAATGCTGGTTAACTACCTTTGTACATTTAGATTTAAATGAACCTATAATCACCGATAGCGAACCAGTTTTTGGTGAAATAATTGAATAAAAATCCTTTTTGCAGGGACGAGACCTTGTCTCGTCCCCGGATGCTGGACGAGGCAGTGCCTCGTCCCTACAAATACATACTATGCCATGTAAATGATTCGGCATTATTATATATTCATCTAAAACCACAAACGGGAAATGTTCCGGGATTTCCATCCAGTATTTATTGACAAGTTCTCCAACAAAAGTGAGTTTTACTTCAGCAGCGACAACTTCACTAAAATATGGAACCGTATCTTGGGTGCATATTGTAACAAAATAGCATCCATTCTGTGAATAATCATATTCTTTCAACCGGATAGAATCATTACGGTAAATGCCTAAGTATTTACTTTTTTCATTTTCAATCATCGTCTAATTTGTATTTTAGCGTTAATGTATACTTTAATCGCATCTTTTATATTTTCCAAGGCTTGTTCCTCGGTTTCGCCTTGGGACCAACATCCTGGAAGTCCGGGACACCAGACGGAATAGCCTTCGTCGGTTTTTGTAAGTTGGACTTTGTAGTTCATTTTGCCACCCTCTTTAACACTAAAATTCATCATAATTAACACTGAAATTACTATTTTTAACTTTAATACTACATCGATACTTTTCATAAATCTTTTTAACCAATTTTTTAAGTCTTAAATTGTCTTGGGGATACCGACATCCGATAATATATCCGACTCTTTTAATAAGCTTGATACCCGCTTTCTTCGCACAAATCATATAACTAATTGTACTATCGATTTGATCTACTGCATGTTCAATGTTTCTTTTTCCTTTAAGCTCAACATAAACCTCAATTGTCTTCTCTTTAAGAAACAATAAGTAATCGCACCTGGGACTTGGTTCATTTTCAAAAACACAACCATCGATTGTAACAACATCAACAGGATACTTGTCAGGATTCATTAATTTAAAAGAACTCCGCTTTTCGGAAAGCACAATTTCAATGTCATTCCTCGATTTCGTACACTCCTCCAAAGAACGCATCAATACTCCAGTTCCAGCAGTTTGTTGAATTGCTCTGAAGTTTCATCGGACACATCGTCGATTTCATCCGCTAATATCAATCCGGTTTCATCATCTATTATGCTTTTGATGCCATCATGCGTCACATTATATGCATTCACGACCGATGGGTCTAAAATCTGTTCTTCGGGTACAATATCATACAATTTTTTCAGCTTTTCCGCATCCCCTTCAGCTTTTTTCCGCACAATCCCCGCTTCCATAAGGTTGGCGAAAGCAGTTAATATATAAGGGCTGTGGGTGGTGATAAATAATTGTAGAGGGGAAACACTTAATTTAAATACAGTTGCCAGCAGCTTCACAATATCTCTTTGTGAGTTTGGGAAAAGATGCGCTTCGGGCTCTTCTATGTACATCGTAATCCCTTTGCCTACAAACCTAACATTTACAATCATCCTTAATACCAATGATATTGGTAACACTTCCTGCTGGCCAGAAGAAAGATGAGTTATATTCACTTTCCTTCCATCAATATGTTTTACATAATCTATGTTTTCTTCTTGTATATATGAACCATAGAGAATTTTACTGATAATAGCATCAACAGTTTTTTGACTCTCCGATAAATCTTGACTAGTACGCCTATAGAATTTCTTTGCAAACTCATAAAACGAGCCAAATTCTATCAGAAATCGATCAATCGGTATTTTTTCCTTATCATGAAAAAACTTACTTTCTGATATATTAGCAAAATATGATCTTCCGGCAGGCATGAATTCCTGAGCGTATCCTCCAGGCGTCCCTAGTCTTTCAAAAAATCTCCTATACAAAAAAGGATTAATTCTGGAATAACTAAAGAATTCTCTATCTTCATCCTTTAGCTTAGACTTTATTTCTAAAAATTTATTATAGCCCTCGTTTAACAAATCATCATATAGTTCAGAATATTCTAAAATAATAGAATGCTCGTTTTTACGACTCTGATATACCTGAATAAAAGTATCACCTATTTCATATCTAATTATACAATCCTTTAGACCTAAGCAAGCAGGAGGAAAATATGTTTCAAACAATGACTTGAAATTATCTTTAAAATAGGATTCAGGTATAGAATCTTGGATAATACTTTTTATTATTTGATTTGGTACAGACTTAAAAAGATACAATAACTTCGCAATCACGCTCTTCCCGGTCGCCTGCGGACCGATGAGGATATTGATCTTGTTCAGCTCGATTTCAGCGTCTTTTATCCCGGCGAAATTTTTTATTATGAGTTTTTCGCTCATAGTTCTCCTCTAATATACTAAATGATTATATGAACAATGTATTGGCGGAGGCGAAAACATCCGCCAACTTAATTTTTACATCCCCACCGCCATCTCAATCAAATCCACCACCCGGCAGGAATAGCCCCATTCGTTATCATACCAGGCGATAACTTTTACCGTAGTGCCATTCATCACCATCGTCAGGGGTGAATCGAATACAGAGCTGTGCGGATTGCCGATGATGTCGGTGGAGACTAGGGGGTCGATCGAATATTCAAGAATGCCTTTCAGCTCGTGTTCAGCGGCGTGTTTGAAGGCGGCGTTGATTTCTGCAGCCGAGGTGTTTTTTTCAACCTGACAAAAGAAATCGATGATGGAGCCGTTGCAAACCGGGACACGGAAGGCCATTCCGTCCAATTTACCCTTCAATTGGGGTATAACCTTGCCCACGGTTTTGGCGGCGCCGGTCGTCGTTGGAATAATATTGATAGCGGCGCTGCGAGCGCGGCGCAGGTCTTTATGAGGCATATCCAGCAGGCGCTGGTCATTGGTGTAGCCGTGGCAAGTGGTCATCAAGCCGTGCTTCAAGCCGAAATTATCCAGCAGCACTTTCACCACAGGAGCGAGACAATTGGTGGTGCAGGAGGCGTTGGACAATATTTTATGTTCGGGCTTCAAATCATCGTCATTGACTCCCAGTACGATAGTGGCGTCGATTTCATCTTTGGCGGGGACGGTGAGGATGACCTTTTCAGCGCCGCCCTGCAGGTGCCAGGCGGCTTCTTCGCGTTTGCGGAAGATACCGGTGGATTCGACCACAACTTTGACGCCAAGCTCGCCCCAGGGGAGTTTAGCGGGGTCTCTCTCGGCGAAGACCTTGACGGGTCTACCATTGACAATAATGGAATCGCCTTCAACGATTACCTCACCGGGGAAGCGGCCATGAGTGGAATCGTATTTCAATAACTGCGCTAGTGTTCTAGCGTCGGTCAGGTCATTTATGGCTGCGAATTCCAAGTTGTTTCTGTTGAGCGCCGCTTTTAAAACTAAGCGGCCGATACGACCGAAGCCGTTGATACCTATTTTAATGGGCATTATGTTTTCCTTATTGTATTTGAATTTGTTGTATTTTATGTATTACTTGATATGAATGTGTTCTCCCCGGTAGATCTCTCAAAATAATAGATACCGTATTTTGCACATTTGCTTTTCATATTCTTGTGTATTTTTTCGGCTATTAGCATTCCCATAACTTGTTCATTATTAAGTCCTTCTTGTATCGCAAACATATACTTATATTTAATCGCTTGCAATAAACCTACAATGTCATTTTTTCCAACATTAACTTCAACTTCTATTGTAAAATATTTTCCATTGGGTAAACTGAAGACAAGATTTGCTCTATCAGCGGAAGCAAAATAGTATTCCTCTTGATAAAACACGGCGCCATCTCCAAATATTTCATTTGCATTCTCAATTGTGAATCGTTTAATAGACTTATGTTCTTCACCTTCTTCTCTACTAATATATTTTCGATGCTTGTTTTTATATTCCTTTTCCTTTGCTAAAAACAGAGGCCAAAATTTATCATCAAGATTACCATAATATTCAATCCATTCCTGCTTATCTTTAAATTTGCAAAGTTGTATATTGGGCCAGCACTTAGCGAAAATGAATCTTGCGCGGTCTTTATCTTTAATAAGCAATTTGTTATCAATGAAATCCAACGCTGGCGATAATGCGAAGGATATCATTATCATTCTTGCGCTATATTGTGTATTGAGATCGGGCTTATAGGAGCTATTCTCAGAGAACTTTCTCCATTCTTTTATCCATGACAGAACATCTTCTTTTTCTTTATGGCTTTTTGAAATAAATACTCTAAGGATAAATTCTTCTATTGATATATAACCTGTTTCCAATATTACTGAAAGCGTAAACATAAAAGGAAAAAGTAAATAATCGTCATATCGAGAAGTAAGGTTTGGATTTGTAAATTGGTATCTTATAAGCTGATGTTCAAAGATTTCTTGCCAGTCTTTCTCTTTGCTCCTAAGAAACTGTTTACCCACTTCAGTGAATTCTATTGGGTTGTTTTTATCGGGGTGTATAAAGCCCAGCTTTTTCGCGAAGTTTATTCTATTTCTATAATGTGCGTGATAATCCTCTTGCTCTTCCCATATGGGTGTTATTCCCTCCTCTTCAAGCATAATTAGCACTTCCAACTCACTATCATGATTCCAAATTCTTTCGTGCTCTTGATGTTCTTTAGTCAATTCTAGAAAGCGATGGAAGCCTTTTATACCATCAAGACCTTTTTTATATGGCCAAAAGGCCCTTGGAAACAGATACCAATAGCTTTCTGAATTCTTAAATGGAATAAAAAGCTTTGTTCCCTTCATAATTGGCCCTTTATATGATTAATTGAGGTAAAAAACTCTGGTTTGACAATTTGGCATCGATTATTTTTTTGTAATTTGGATTAATTTCATAGCCTGTATAAAACCTATTTAATTCAATAGCGGCTTTGGCTGTGGTTCCAGACCCCATGAACGGATCAAAGATTATATCTCCTACAAATGAGTAAAGTTTAATTAGCCTTTGGGGTATTTCCAAGGGCATTATCGCCGGATGCTCTCCGTATGCTTCATCGCTTACATTTGGAATTGGAATGTTCCAAATTTGTTTTGTAAACTCAACCCATTCTTTTTCAGTAAGTTTGCTCGCTTCTTTAATTTGCTGTGACTTCTTTACCGGTTCCCCATCTTTAATATAGACATTAATAAATTCAATTGTATTTTGAGCATAAAAATTGGGCGGGTATGGGTAACTTCCGAACATTAATTTCTTTGTTGGATTTGTACGATTCCAAATATATATATCTAAAAGAAATAATCCTGTTTCATTTAATATTTCATATTCAATGCCGCTGCTTATATTGAATATGTCTCTAGTATAATGAGTATTTAGATTTCTTTTTAATACTGGCATTAAGGGCGTATTGATACATAATTTACCATTGGGTTTTAATATTCTCTCACACTCTTTCCATACAACCGTTAAAGCTTTAAGATATTTTAAATAGTCTTTTATATCTCCTATCTGACCCTTAACAGGATCATTTTTTTGTTGCGATTGATACCCATCCATAGAATAATCCTTTATATTCCAATATGGTGGGCTTGTGATTATTAGAGTTATGGAGTTGTCTTCTACCTCTTTAAGGTTTCTGGCATCTTTGTAATATATTATATTCTTTTGCATAATATGATGACTCTAAAGAATCCCTATTTTTCAATTCTCTTGATTGCTTTTGCATAAATTACTATAATATTCTAAAAACTTCAATGGAATGGATTACCCTCCTAAGAAGTTTATTTAGACATAAATCTTTAAAAATCACACTTTCAGGTTCGCCTTACAATATGAAATAACCATCTCCGCATCTTTGACGGCTTGTTCCGCATCTTCTTGAAAGTAGTAATCTCTTGGCTTCCCAGCGGTAAAGAAGCAAGGGTATCTGGTTGGAAAATAGTGCTTATCCAATCTCGCTCCGGTTTTCAATAATTCGACATCATCGATATCCATACCCTTCATCAATACCATCAAGGAATGTCCCCGGGCTTTGCCGTTGTGGCTTTCGATTAGTGCTTTCAAGGCTTTTTCGCCGGCTTGTTGAGCGGCGAAGCAGGCCCATTCGTAGTCGCCTAAGTCGATCGAGCTTTTAGCGTGTTTCAAGTCAAATCCGGCTTGATCTATCCAATCGAGATGTCGTCGGGACACAGTTGATACCTCAATTATCCGAAGAAGATTTCGGCGATTTCGTAGAGTTTCATATCGACATTTTTGTTTTTCAGCACCGCTTCTTCGAGGGGAATGGTGATGATTTCCTCACTGCGAAGAGCGACCATTTTTCCATATTCTTTACGATGTAGGGCATCCACCGCCGCCACTCCGAATCGCGTGGCGAGGACTCGGTCATAGGCGGTGGGGCTGCCCCCCCGTTGAGTGTGTCCTAAAATGGTTACCCGGGTTTCGATGCCAGTGATTTTTTCGATTTGATCACCGATTAAATATCCGATCCCGCCCAAGCGAATATGACCGAATTCATCCAGTTTTTCATCCTGGACGATATGTTCATCGGAGTCAGCCGATTTGGCTCCTTCCGCTACCACCACGATGGAGAACTTCTTCAATTCATGGCGCTTCATCAGTTTTTCGCATACATCGTGAATATCGTAGGGGACTTCCGGAATGATAATCATATCGGCTCCGCCGGCGATACCGGACATCACCGCTATCCAGCCGCTGTGCCTGCCCATAACCTCGACCACCATAATGCGATGATGAGATTCCGCCGTTGTATGCAAACGGTCGATAGCCTCGGTAACTGTAGACATTGCTGTATTGAAGCCGAAGGTGAAGTCGGTTCCATAAATATCATTGTCGATAGTCTTTGGGACGCCGACAATGGGTAAACCCTCTTTGTGAAAATGCAGAGCCACCGAGAGGGTATCATCTCCCCCGACCGCTAATAATGCGCTGATGCCGTAGCGGCGGATGTTGTCCCGGATTCGTTCGATGTCCTCATGTTCTAAGGTAGGATTCTTTCTTGAAGTCCCTAATATAGTCCCCCCGCGATGGAGGATTCCGGAGACGGCATAAAGTGTCAAGGGCTCAACTTCACCGTCGACCAGCCCGTTCCAGCCATTCCTGATCCCGATTACATCCCAATTATAGGTTATCCTCGCGCGGCGCACTACGGCGCGAATCACCGCATTTAGTCCGGGGCAGTCGCCGCCGCCGGTTAGTATTCCTATGTTCATTTTTTATCTCCGCCGCCTAATTTCAATGAAGTCTAATCTTTAATGTCTGTTAAATGGATCGTATGCGTAATCCGCAATTGGAATAATTAATCACAAATGAACACCAAAATATAAAAAACTGAATGAGGTCTCCTGTAATTGAAAAAAACGCTTTTGCTATTGACATTACTTGAATAATTTCGTATATTACTTTTGCAAGAGAGATGTTCGTTTGAGCTTTGCTCGAATAATACATCAATCACTGAACGGAGGAATTTAAATATTCCTCCGTTTTTTATATATTGTGCCCATGTAGCTCAAATGGATAAAGCGTCTCTCTTGCGAAGTGAAAGATGTGGGTTCGAGTCCCACCAAGGGCACGAATTTTTACGCTTCTGATATTCAGTTATCCTTTCCTGTAGTTTCCCCCGTTTTTTCTTTTTCCCAATAAACGCAATGAGTTATCTCATTTTTCAGCATTAGGCACCTGTTGCAGGAAACGCATCTCGATCTCTCGGATTCCCCCTCTTGCCATTTCCGGGGCAAATCCGGTTCGGTTATCAAGGGGCGGGATAAGGAGATAATATCGGCGTCTCCCCGGTCGAGCACATCTTGACAAATGTGTTTTGTCCGGTAGCCTCCAACCGTTATAACGGGGATTCTTATTCCGGCGTCTTTCAGGAAGCGGGCTCCATACAGCAAATACCCTTCTTCCTCAGGAAAACGAATATTTCTGCGAACGATTTTTCCGGCGGATTCGGGTATGCCGGCGGATACTTCGATGGCTTCTACTCCCATTCCCTCCAACTGAAGGCAGGTTTCAGCGAATTCCTCCAAAGTGACTCCATCAGCAACCAAATCTTCACAATTGATTTTAATGGTTATGGGAAAATCCGGCGCTCTATCTTGGATTTCAGAGATGATTCCGAATAAGAACCGCCTTCGGTTTTCAGGGGAACCGCCCCATTTGTCTTCCCTCTTATTAGTATAAGGGGACAGGAACTGAGAAATCAAGTAGCCATGTGCGCAATGCAGCTGAACCCCGTCGAATCCAGCCTCCTGCGCCCGCAATGCCGCTAAAATGTAATCCTCTGTCAGTTCTTCCGTCTCATCGCTGGAAAGCTGTCTCACCCGCTGTTGAGAGAATTTCACCGGTATGGGCGAAGGAGCGACCGGATTAGTTCCAATCACCGCCTCACTGGCCGCCCGCCCAGTGTGATTTATCTGCAGCAAAATGCGGACGTCAGAATTCCTATGCACAACTTTAGCGATTTTCGACAAGCCGGGGATCATATCATCGGAGTGAGCGCCGGTCATAGTATTGCTGGTGCGTCCGTCGCGGCGGATATATGTATGTCCCGTGGTAATCAGCCCGACTCCACCGCTCGCCAATGCCCGGTATAGTTCGATTAATTCAGAAGTAACTCGCCCCTTTGCGTCAGCTCCTCTTTCAGCCGTGGCTGAACGAGCTAAACGGTTTTGCAGGCTGAATGATTCTAATTCGATTTCTGTGAAAATACTACAAACCCCTGCTTGACAGCCGGTTAGTTATGCAGGCGCAGTTCCTTCTTCATGACTCTGCCGGTAGGACCTTTAGGGAGTTCCCGATAGAATCTGAGGATTGCGGGACATTTATAATTCGCCAGTCGCTCGTGGCAGTATTCCAAAAGTGCGGCGGGATTGACGCGGGTGCCTTCCTTGGGAACGATACACGCTTTGATTTCCTCGCCCATCACCTGATCGTGAATACCGATTACCGCCACTTCAGCCACTTGAGGATGAGCGGCGATAACCTCCTCAATCTCCTGCGGAAAAACTTTGAATCCCCCCTTGAGTATCAAATCTGTCTTCCTGTCGACCAGGTAAAAATATCCATCCATATCCATCCTGCCGATATCCCCGGTATGAAACCATCCGTTCCGCATCACTTCAGATGATGCTTGAGGACGGTTTCTATACCCCTTCATCAATGAAGGACCCTTGATGACAATTTCACCGATTTCACCGATAGAGATATCCTGATCCGCATCGTCCACAACCTTCATCTCCACACCCTCAAGTGGATAACCTATTGAACCCGGCTTTCGCTCCCGTTTGAAATTATTGAAAGCGGCGGCGGCGCAGGTTTCGGTTAACCCATAACCCTCCAGAACATAGGTGTTGAATCGCTCTTCAAAACGCCGTAGTAATTCTTCCGATAGATGACTTCCTCCCGAAAGGCAGTACTTCAAAGAAGAAAGGTCATAATCCCCATACTCAGGATAATCGTGTATCATTTGGAACATAGTAGGCACGCCAGCGAAAACTGTGATTTTATCATTTGCGATGATTTCAAGTGCCTCTTGAGGGTTAAACCTGGGCGCCAGAGTTAAAGTAGCTCCTCCATATAACCCGGCATTCATCACCACTACTCCACCGAAGGAATGGAAAAAAGGAACCACCGCTAACACTCTTTCACGATCGGTTAGGCGGAGGGTTTCGGCTATAACCTTGATCGCATACGATAATCCATTATGAGACAGCTCTGCTCCTTTGGGATGACCGGTGATGCCCGCAGTATACATTATGACAGCTGAATCCTCCGGCTCTACTTCATCTATCCCCTTTGAAGGTTGATGCTGAGATATAAATCTCGTGAGATGAATGGCGTCATCGGGAATGTTATCTCCGAGGACCAATAAATGCTTGAGCGATTCGGTTTTTTCGCGCGCTTTCAGTAAATCATTTGTGAATCCTTCCCAAGCGATGGCAGCCACTGCTTCGGAATCTTCAATCTGGTAGGCTATCTCCCGTTCTTTGAACATAATGTTGACCGGCACCACCACCGCTCCAACCGCCAATACAGCGTAATAAGAGATGGGAAAGTGAGGAATATTGGGCAGCATCAATAAAACCCTATCGCCTTTTTTTATTCCCATTTCCTTCAATCCGGCTGCCATACGCAATACCGCTTCAAATAACTCCCCGTAAGTTACTTGAGAACTCCCCCAAGTTAAAGCGTTTTTCTGAGCATCTTTCTTCTGATTCAGCTCCAATAGTCCAGCTACATTTACCATATATTCTCCTTTCATTAACGCACCGCCTCATCAGCTAATAATTGAGGCTTCATTAGACATTTAACTGCTTTTAATCGCCGTCGATTATTTATCAATTACAATTATCAGGCGCGAGAATGTAAATAACCGCACAGCCATCGATACAATATGTATTCGGTATATTATAGTGATTCTTGAAAATTTTGTCCTATTATCATCTG
>JABMRZ010000064.1 GCA_013202315.1 Candidatus Tariuqbacter arcticus
AGCCGATTCCGGACAAGCCGGAATGCCACAAAATGGAGGCAACGGTCAATCAAATCCCGGGTTGGGAGACACCGAGCCACCACGTGATTAAGGGTGTCGACTGCGGAGAGTCGGCAGCACTGTGAAATATCGACAATTTTTATGTCGATATTGCTGTAATAAGCGCTTAACAAAACCCGCCCCAAATCACCGTTAACCGTTCACCGTTCACCGTTTATCATTCACCGCACAGCGGAAGACTTCATTAAGGGAATCGGCGGAGAAGCGGGTTTTCAGCGCTTCCTGGGTGCCTTCTGCGCACAATTTCCCTTCGTTGATGATTCCGATGCGGTCACACAAGGTTTCCGCCTCCGCCATAATATGAGTGGAAAATATTACGCATTTTCCGTTGTTCCGGCATTCGCGGATGAATTCGACGATAATTTCAGCGGCGATGATGTCCAATCCTTCAGCCGGTTCATCCAGTATCATCACCGGCGGGTCGTGGACGATGCAGCGGCAGATGGAAACGCGCTGTTTCTGACCGGTGGACAGCTTGTCGCATTTTCGATTAGCGAAAGGAGTGATATCCATCAGGCTCATCAATTGGTTCACTCTCTCATTCAATTCCTGTCCTTTCATACCGTTGAGCTTTCCGAAATATTGAATCATTTCCTTCCCAGTCAGCCTTCGGTATAAACCGGTGGCGGAAGAAAGGAATCCCACCGTCGACCTGACCTTATTCGATTGACTGACCACATCGAATCCGTTGATGACCGCCGACCCCTCTGTGGGTTTCAGCGCGGTGGAAAGCATTCTCAATGTAGTGGTCTTGCCGGCGCCGTTGGGTCCCAGCAATCCGTATATTTCACCGGGCGAGCATTTAAATGTGAGATTATCCACCGCCAGCACTTTTGTTCCCTTTTTCCCGGGGAATATTTTCGTTAGATTATTAACTTCAACCATTAGTGAATCCCCAGGCTTTTAAGTCCGAGCCCCTGGGAGCGTTCTTCCATCTCTTTCACCCACCCTGCGTCGATAAACTCACCCCGCTTGGTGGAATAAACTTGTTGGAGGTCTCCGATTCCCTTCAAATCATAGAAGACGAATATAATTCCTCCCTCAATCTGGTCGTAATACCACACTTCACTATCGCCGCCGCTGAGCTCAAAATTTTTCCTCTCCACCATATCCGGTTCCCCGTATACTATCAGGACTCTGCCCCGGTCGGACTTCCAGCCTTTTCGCATAGGAGTTGAATAGCGTTCATTCACCACATCGACTCGGGTTAAATATTTGAAGCGCATTTCTCCGGTCATATCGCGGTTCCGCCAAAAGTTCAGGAGGAAGTTTTTATATCCGCTTAGTTCGAGTTTCTTAATCACCTTGTTCTCACTTCGACTTGTGATGAAACAGAGGTATTCAATTTCCTGCTTGGCTTTTTCTTCAGAGAGGTTCTCGATTTTCTCTTCCAAGACGCCGTAAGTCAAGACTGGTTCAGGCTTTAGCTCCTCACCCTGCTTGAATACCCAGAACGGCTTTTCAACCTCGATTCTCTCGCCGGTGCACCCGTCAATCACAGCGATATTGAGATAGTAGGAGCCGGTGGACAAAGTAGCGCAGGAGAAAAGGTCCGCTTCCACCACCGAGGACGCGTTTTGGGGGCGAGTTTTATCGGGCAGGGTCTTCACGCACTTCCGGTTCTGATCTAAAATGCTCCTTATGACTGTGTATTCCTTCCCCAGACTGTCCAGGCAAAGGTTATAGATTTCGAGATAATAATACGCGGTTATCAAATCTTCACCGAAAATCCGGTCGGCGTTGGGTATCACTAAAAGCTGCCTCTTGGTGAACGGGCCTGAAGCATCACCGGTGTGTTCGATTTTAGTGGCGAATTCAAGGTCTGAAACAGCCAATTTATCCTCGGTGAAATCCTGAATGACAACTTCCATTTCCCGGCGGCGGGTCTCACTGATATTTTCATCGGTCACTGAAACCTCAATGGTATACTCCCCCGGGCGAATTCGGAAGGAGGCTTCCTCCGGTATTTTTTGGGTGGGGGAAATTTCATCGGCTGATGCCGCTTTACTCGTACGATCATAGGTCCAACTGGCTAATGAACTGTCATCACGGATGATTTCAACGGTGAGGCTGTATTTAGCGGTCAACATATCATCCGTCTGTTTGAAATCAAGACTGTTCCTTTGAATCATAGTGTAAACTTGGAGAAAGGTCCCTTCCCCGGCTCGGAAAGCCGCATAATCGATATTGAAAGAGGGGATGGCGTTCAGGGCGCCAGCCCAAGTCAAGACTATGATGATTATGAGTTTCTTCATCACGCCTCCGGTATTTATATTGTAACCTGAATTATTCATAAATTTTTTGCATCACTTTAGCTTTCTGAAGCGCCTATGTGTCATTCCGGGCTTGACCCGGAATCCAGCGCCTTTTTATCACCAAAGTCACTGGATTCTGAAACAAGTTCAGAATGACAATATTGCGGTACTACAAATAGCTATAATGTTACAATTTTTTGCATCTTTTTTTCATATCATTGGATAATATATACTTATTGCTATTTTTCAGATTTCTTTCTAAAAACTCAGTTTCTTATGCGATATTATTTAGTTGTTTGGGAAATTCCCTAGAATAGAACAAAAATTCACTGGATATTATGGATATAATGGAAATATTAATCGGTAATATATCCATAATTTCCATTATTTCCAGTGAATATTAGCTTTTTTCTCAAAGAACTA
>JABMRZ010000065.1 GCA_013202315.1 Candidatus Tariuqbacter arcticus
CAATCTGTTGTTTCGGATTTGTTTCGAATTTCGATATTCGTATTTCGTATTTTTTAATGTGGGGTGGGCTCTCAACCCACCATTAATCTGTTGTTTCGAATTTGTTTCGTATTTCGATATTCGTATTTCGGATTTTAAAATGTAGGGTGAGCCCTAAACCCACCATTAATCCTTTTTTTTCATTTTTAATTCTTCATTTTAAATTCAACAGTGGGCTCTCAACCCACCATCAATCTGTTGTTTCGGATTTGTTTCGAATTTCGGATTTCGGATTTCGTATTTTAAAATGTGGGGTGAGCTCTCAACCCACCATTAATCCTTTTTTTTCATTTTTAATTCTTCATTTTAAATTCAACAGTGGGTTCTCAACCCACCGCTTACTTGAGACTTGAGACTTGAGACTCGAGACCTGAGACCCACAACCCACAACCCACAGCTCGCAACCCGCAGCTCGCAACCCGCAGCTCGCAGCTTGCAGCTTGCAGCTCGAAACTATTATTGAAATAAATGCGCAACTTCTTTAGACTACTGAAATACCTGCGGAGGCATTGGCATCGGTTTTCCCTGGGAATGGCGGTGATGCTGATTTGCACCCTCTTCGGAGGGATTTCCATCACTATGCTGTATCCGATTTTCAATCAGCTGTTCGACCGTCCCGCCGGAGAAATCATAATCCAGGAATATGACCCCCGCCCACTCCTTCCTCAGATTTCAGAGGAATTACAAAAGAGCAAACCTCCGGAAGAACTTTCAGGGAGGGAATACTACACTGCTTGGGGCGCTAACCTGAAGGAAAACTTCCAAGGTCTGCTGAAGCGGAATCACCCGCAGAAGATATTGGGGTTCCTCTGCGTTGCCTTCATGATTATTCTGTTCATCAAGGCGATAACTTTCTATTTTTATCACATCATTTTTGGGGTTTTGGAGGAGGTTTTTTCCAAGGAGATGCGGGATGAACTTTTCGCTCGGATAAACACCTTTTCGCTTGCGTTTTTCAGCCGTTTCCGAACCGGGGATTTGATATCCCGTATGGTGTCCGATATCGAATTTATAAAGAGGGTGGTGGTGGCGAATGTGGCGGAATTCATCTATAACATCGCCCAGGTTATAATGTATTTCTCGCTGGCGATGCTGATAAACTTCAAATTGGCGGTGTTCGCGATCCTGGTCACCCCGCCGATTATCCTTATATTAGCCTATATTGCTAAAAAACTGAAGAAATATTCTTACCGCTCGCAAGTCAAAGCGGCGGGAATCGTCAATGTCCTGGAAGAAAGCATCGCCGCTTTTAAAATTATCCTGGCCTTCGTCCGCCATAAATTCCAACAGGCGAAATTCAGCCGGGAAACCGACCGCTTTTATCGCACCAGAGTGAAAATGGTCAAATATGATTTTATGAACCGCCCGGTTAGCGAATTCCTTTCCACCGCATTGGGGGTGGTAATCTTGTGGTATGGAGGGAAGATGATATTGAATCCGGAATCACATTTCGATGCGGCGGCGTTCGCAGTGTTCATCGCCGCCCTATATTCCACCTTTCAACCCTTGCGGACTCTATCCCGAATTTATAACGATTTACAAAAAGGTCTGGGGGTCGCTGTCCGGTATTTTGAAATCTATGATCAAAAGCCGGATATAACCAGCCCCCCTGATGGAAAAACTTTCCGGGGATTGCGAAATGGGATTGAATTTGAAAATGTATCCTTCAGCTACGATGGCAATATAGTGGTCCTCAACGAGATTAATATGACTATAAAAAGCGGCGAAGTGGTGGCGCTGGTGGGACCTTCCGGAGGCGGCAAAACAACCCTGACCAACCTCATCCCCCGATTCTACGATACCACTGCCGGGCGTATTTTATTCGATGATGTTGATATAAGGGATTTCACCCTCGATTCGCTCAGGGGCGGAATCGGGATTGTCACCCAGGAGACTCTGCTGTTTCACGATACCGTCTTCAACAACATCGCCTTCGGTCAGCCGGATACTCCGATGGAAAAAGTGAAAGCGGCTGCTGAAGCCGCCAACGCTCACGATTTCATTATGGAACTCCCGGAAAAATACGACACCGTCATCGGAGAAAGAGGTTCGCGGCTTTCAGGCGGGCAGAAACAGCGCATCACCATCGCCCGCGCAATCATCAATGACCCGGATTTGCTTATCTTCGATGAAGCGACATCATCGCTCGATTCCGAAGCGGAAAGACTGATCCAAGAAGCGATGGACAACATTATCGAAGGGCGGACGGTTATTATTATCGCCCATCGGTTGTCAACCGTGAGGAACGCCAACCGCATCTTGGTGGTTGAAAACGGGGAAATCGTGGAAGAAGGTATGCATGAAGAATTAATGGCGGGGAATGGAGCATATCGAAGACTCTATAACCTGCAATACTGGTTGGAACCTGAGGTGAACAATGGATAGTAAATAAGAAGATTTATAATATAACTTTCAACCGTATATCTATGAATTATAAACACTTGACACTTGATACTTGGCACTTGATACTTGACACTTGGCACTTGGCACTTAATACTTGATACTAAAAATGATTACATCTCTAATAACCGGCGCCAACGGCTTCACCGGCTCTAATATGGCGGAATACCTGCTGAAAAAAGGGCATCGGGTGATTTGCCAGGTGCGCAAAACCAGCGATCTAACCAACCTGGCCGATTTGGAAGTGGAATACCGATACGGCGATGTTGCCCTCCCCGAAACCCTGCCCTCGATTCTGGAAGATATCGAATATATCTTCCATTTCGCCGGCAAAACAAAGGCACGCAGCGAAGCTGAATATATGCTGGTCAACGCCGAAGGAACCGCCAATCTGGCTAAAGCCTGCCTGAACGCCCCCAAGTTAAAGATGCTGGTCTATATCTCTTCGCTTGCAGCGGTGGGACCTCAACAAAATTCAAACCCGGTCAATGAATCCACCCCCCCCAAACCCCTCACCGCCTATGGACGAAGCAAACTAAAGGGCGAAGAATTGCTGCGCCAAATCTGCGGCGATAAAATCCCCTGGTGCATTATCCGCCCCACCGGAGTCTACGGCCCCAAAGATAAGGATATTTTTATCTATTTCAAGACCATAAATCGAGGCTGGAAAATCCTCCTCAGCGGGACCAAGCGGATGGTCAGCCTGATTCACGCACAAGATTTAGCAGATATATGTTATTTAGCTTCACAAAAAAGCCCGCCCGGCGAAATCTATATGGCTTCCGACGGGAAAGGTTACACTTGGGAAGAACTGTCAGTATATATAGAGAAAGCGCTGAATAAAAACGCCCGCAAGCTGATAGTCCCTATGTGCCTGACCACACCAGCCGCCCTGATGAGCGAATTTATTGGCAGATTCCAAAATAAAGCGGTAGCCTTGAATCGCGAAAAAATCCGCGAACTGCGCGCCCCAGGGTGGGTCTGTTCCATCCGCAAAGCCGAAAAGACCCTCGGTTTCCAAGTGTCATTTCCCATCGAAGAAGGAGTGGCGGAAACGGCGAAATGGTACCGGGAAAAGGGATGGCTGTGAAATGGTCAAGGATTTCCTCCAAGCCCTCAAAGGCAAAGAATACCGGGATATGCTGGTGCATCACCAAATCATTCCCGCGTCGCCCCCCTCATTTATAATTCCTAAACCCCCGCTGCCCGGTGAACTGCAGGCGGCTTTGAAAAATGCGGAGATAGACAAACTGTTTTCCCACCAGGCGGAAGCGCTGAATATCGTCCGCTCAGGCGCCAATCCGGTGATAATTACCCCCACCGCTTCCGGCAAAACCCTCGCCTTTAATATCCCCATCATCGAATATTTCCTGGCGCACGAAGGCGGCCGCGCCCTCTATCTTTTCCCCCTAAAAGCCCTGGAACAGGACCAATTGAAGCAGTTAACCGGGCTGATTCAACTCCTGCCGCCCAATATGCGCTTCGGAGCGGCGGTCTATGACGGCGACACACCCCAGGATGCCCGGGCGAAAATAAAAGCCGATTTCCCCAGAGTATTGATGACCAACCCCGAAATGCTCAACCTTGCGGTTTCAGCCTATCATCGAGGCTGGTCGAAATTCCTGCGGGAATTAAAATTCATCGTAGTCGATGAACTCCACACCTACAAAGGGATTTTCGGCTCGCATATGGCGCAGTTGTTCCGGCGCATTAACCGCATTTGCCGGCATTATGGGTCTGACCCTCAATATATCGCCTGCAGCGCCACCATCGCCAATCCGGTGCAGCTGGCGGAAAATCTGACCGGAAAACCCTTCCAATTAGTGGAACAATCCGGCGCGCCTATGGCTAAGCGGCATTATGTGTTCCTGAATCCGGAAATATCGGTCAATACAATCGCCTCCCGCCTGTTCAGGCTGGGAATTGAACTGGGTTTGAAGACCATCGTCTTCACCAAAGCCCGAAAAATCACCGAATTAATCTACCATTGGGTCCTCGAAGCCGAACCGCAGTTGGAAAGGCGCATTTCCGCCTACCGGGCGGGATTCCTGCCCGCGGAACGGCGCGAAATCGAAGCGAAACTCAACAGCGGCGCCCTCTGGGGGGTAATATCGACCTCCGCCCTGGAAATGGGGATCGACATCGGCTCCCTCGACCTTTGCATCTTGGTGGGTTACCCGGGCACTATCAGCGCCGCCTTCCAGCGGGGCGGAAGGGTGGGGCGGAAAACCGAGTCGGTGGTGGTGATGGTCGCCCAGCAAAATGCGTTAGACCAATACTTTATGCGCAATCCGGACGATTTCTTCGGAAGACCATTTGAAGCGGCGGTGGTCGATAAGGAAAATCGGTATATATTGAGCAAGCATATTCAATGCGCGGCGGCGGAAATCCCCATCGATGCACAGGAGGAATTCTATTCACCCGATAAATATGATGAAGTTTTCGCCAAATTAAAGCAGCAGGGCTTGCTAAAACAGTCGGCGGACGGTAAAAGATGGTTTTCGGTGATTAATAAACCCCAGCGCGGCATCGATTTGCGCGCTTCCGGCGTATTATACACCATCACCGATATCAAAGGGCGCATCATCGGCTCCGTAAGCGGCAGCAATGTCTTCACCGAATGCCATCCGGGAGCCGTCTACCTGCATATGGGAAAACAATACTTGGTCCGTGATTTGGATTTTAAGAACTATAATGTTGCCGTCAAGCAGGTCAATGTCTCACATTATACCTCCACCCGTTCCCAAAAACATACCGAGATTATCTCAACCGCCAAATCGCGGGAATTGAAAAACTTCACTCTGCACCAAGGCGAAGTCCGGGTCACCGAATGGATTACCGGATATGAAAAGCGAAAGCTGTTTTCCCAGGAATTGATGGGAACCTATCCCCTCGATCTGCCCGAACAATCGTATGAAACTATTGGTATTTGGATGCAGATTCCTAAAGAAGCTGCCGTCTTCTGTAATGAAAAAGGGCTCCATTTTATGGGCGGGCTCCACGGAACGGAACATGCGTTATTATCCCTGGTGCCCCTGTTCGCCATCTGCGACCGTAGCGATATGGGAGGAATTTCACTGGTGGAACACAACGGCGCGGACGGCCCCGCGATTTTCCTCTATGACGGTTATCCCGGAGGCGTCGGGCTGGCGGAACGCATATACGATATATTTGAAAAATTGATAGAAAAAACCCTCAAGCTGGTAGCCGACTGCCCCTGCGATGACGGCTGCCCCTCCTGCATCCATTCCCCCAAATGCGGCAGCGGAAACTATCCCTTGGATAAACGAGCGGTTCTGGCGCTGATGACCAGATTCGCAGGTGAAGGGGATTTTTCAATTGAGGATGAAACGGCGGTTATCGAAGCGCCCGCCCCCGAACCGATTCAAAGAGCGCCTATTCCCCAAATTGAACCCGAAAAACTAAAGACCATTCTTATCTTCGACCTGGAAACTCAGCTTTCCGCCGATGATGTCGGAGGGTGGAAAAATATCAAAGATATGCGGTTAGCGGCGGGGGTCACTATGGAAATCGGATCGGGCAAATACCGAATCTACTACGAAGAGGATGCCAAGGAACTCATCGCCGCCTTGAAACGCGCCGACCTGGTGGTGGGATTCAACCTCCTGCGATTCGATTACACCGTTTTGGAACTGTACGGCTTAGATGCGAGGGGGCTGAAGACTCTGGACTTGATGGTGGAAATTCAAAAGGTTTTGGGGCATCTATTAAGCCTCGATGCCCTCTGCCGCGCCACTTTAAAAGCGTCTAAGAGCGCCGCTGGACTGCAGTCGGTCGAATGGTTCAAGCAGGGGAAACTCGATTTGGTAACCGATTATTGCTTGAACGATGTCCGGTTAACTAAAGATCTGTATTTATTCGGGGAGAAGGAAGGATATGTAATGTATAGTCACAGTGAACACGGACTCACCCGCATTCCGGTCGAGTGGTAAGCAAGGTTATTAATTCAACTGCTTTTAAGAGATAGAGCGGATTGACTTCTTGCTTATTCGATGTAAAATCGGTATATTGTAAGGTTAGATACTGAAAAGGAATTATTCCTCTTTCATAGATATTCATTTTCCAATGAAAATTCAATGAGGGAAAAATGTTAACGAGATTGAGAATAAAATCGTTCAAATCAATCGTTGATCAGGAAGTAAAGCTTCCGAGGTTAACCGTGTTATTTGGTCCGAACGCAGCTGGAAAAAGCAATTTTATCGATGCGTTGCAGTGTCTATCGCGTATTGTAACCGAAAGAACATTAAAAGATGCTTTAGCGGAGCCGATTCGGGGATATCCGATAGAATTTTTTAGGTTTCCTAAGGGGGGGATGAAAAAATTATTCGAGGTTGAGGAGGCATTTTTCGAGTTTGAAGCGGATTTAGAACAGACTGCGAGCTTTGATGAGAATAAATTTCAAGCATTGAGATATCGTGCTGAAGTAGGGATAAAGCCCAAGACCGCAAGGTTGTTCCTTGCAGATGAATATTTAACTCGATTGAATAAGATTTATATTCCGAAAGATACAGCTAAGATTGAAAGAGATGGAGACAATTTCCTCATTAGGGCTATTGGTAGGCCTTCACGACCTAAGATGGAGAAAGTTGGTCAAGGGTTCACGAATGTATCAATTCCTTCGTACACAGGCTATAATTATCCGGATTTTGACAACTTACGGCGAGAGATGGGCGAATGGAGAACTTATTATTTAGACCCAAGGATTTCCATGCGAAAGGCTTCTCCGCCAATTCAAATTTCTGATATTGGCGCTTTGGGTGAGTATTTAGCGCCATATTTATTTAGGCTTAAAAATGAGCAGCCGAAATACTTTAGTGCTATTCAAAGAACTTTGAGAACAATTATTCCTTCTATTGCCAGTCTTGATGTTAGATTAGATGAAACGCGTGGTGAAATAAATATACAAATCACCCAGGATAATATCGCATATTCTACCAGGGTTATTTCAGAAGGCACCTTGCGAATTTTAGCATTATGTGCAATAAGCTTGAATCCCTGGGGTTCCTCCCTAATTGCCTTTGAGGAACCTGAGAACGGTGTTCATCCAAGACGACTTGAACTAATAACTGACTTATTGACTTCATTGGCGATTGATGGGAAAAAGCAATTAATAATTACAACCCACTCTCCGAAATTTTGTCAACAAATTATAGAGAAAAAGCGAGTGTATAAAGATGATATTTCAATGAAGGTTGTTAAGAAAAAAGGGAATGCCACAGTTTTTGAAGATTTCGATCCTGAAACATTATTAGAGAATGAAGAAATCCGGGAAGCATTCACCAGCAAAAGCGAAGATGGAATTATCGAAGAAATGATTATGAGGGGATTTGTTGATGGATAAAATCATAGAAGTGGATATATTTTTTGAAGACCGGATGCAAGTGGAGTTAGTTAAGCCTATCATTTCTCGAATTTCTGAAGAACATAATGTTTGTCTTGATATTTCCGAAAAATCTGTAGCATCAGGCAGTCACGGGAAAGGTGATACAATACGGGATCTGAAACACTATTTCAAGTTGATTAGGGAAAATTTACCGATTTTTAGAAAGCCTGATATGCTGGTTGTGGCTGTTGATACAAATTGTGATAGATTTCCGGAGACTAAAAAATCGGTGACAGATATAATTGAAGCTGAAATTGTACCATATTTTGTAATCGCATGTCCTTATCCCCATGTAGAAAAATGGTACTTGAATGATTTGGAGTGTTTCAACAGGATTGTGGGATTTTCGCCCAGTGTACCTCTGGAGAAATGTGAAAGGGGTTTCTATAAAAATATTTTGCAAGATGCTATAATAAAAGGGGATAATCCGCCTGTTTCCAGAGGCGAAGATTTTGCGCGAGATATAGCACATGAAATGGATTTCTACGAAGCGGGGAAAAGAGACAGTTCCTTCAAGCATTTCATTAATGACTTAAGTGCGGGAATCAAATTGGTTAAAGCGAATTTATAACCTTTATAGTTGCTTCAAAGGGAATTGATAATCATAAAATATTTCTCCAATTATGCCGTATAATAATCCAACGTAATCCACATTCATTCATGGATAATTAAAAATGCAAAACACCATAAAAGGCCCCATCTGGAAACTCGGCGACGACATCGACACCGACCTCATCTACCCCGGCAAATACCTCCCCATCATCGTCGCCAATGAAATGGCGGAGCACGCCCTGGAAGGATACGACCCTGAATTCCCGGCGAAAATCCAAGAAGGCGATATCATCGTAGCCGGTAAAAATTTCGGCTGCGGCTCCTCCCGCGAACAAGCCGCTACATCACTGAAATTCGCCGGCATAGCAGCCATCATCGCCAAATCCTATTCACGAATCTTCTTCAGAAACGCCGTTAATCAAGGGCTCCCCCTGCTGACATCAAATCTGGTGGAAGACATCGAAGAAGCAGCCGAAATCACCATCGACTTCGTCAATGGTACTATAGCCTATCCTGATGGAGTGAAATCCTTCCCCGCCCTCCCGCCATCGGTGATGGATATCCTCAACGAAGGCGGGCTCATCCCAGCCGTCCGAAAATCGCTGGGGATAGTTTGACAGCAGTGTATTTCATTAAAAGAGCCCTTTTTATCGCATTGCTGATAACCAGCTTCGCTTTTGGGCAAATCCGGTTCCTCCCCGGCCAGCTCATCGTCGGAATGCAGAATCCCGTCCAACTGCGTAAAATCGACGGCGAAACCCGAACCGGCATCGCAGAATTCGACCTGTTGCTGGAAGAATTCAACCCGCTTGGAATCGAAAAACCCTTCGCCCGCCGTCTTTCAGACTATCCCAGCCGCGACAAAATCCTCCTGCTGAAATTCCCCCAGGGGATCGACCTTGAACGAGTGAAAGAACGCTTCGGACAATTACCCGAAACGGCTTGGGCGATTGAACATTTCGTCCATTCCCTCGAATTCACCCCAAACGATTCCCTCTTCGCCGAGCAATACTATCTCCCTCAAATAAAAGCCTCCCAAGCCTGGGACTTGGCGCAATCAGCAGAACCGGTCATCATCGGCTTCATCGATTCAGGGGTGGAATACACCCATCCCGATCTCGCCCCCAACATTTGGCTCAATCCCGGCGAAGACCAGCCCCCCTTCGGCATCCTCGATTCCGCCGACTACAACGGCATCGACGATGACAACAACGGCTACATCGACGATTTGGTCGGCTGGGATTTCGTCGACGCCCCGGAACTCCCCTACGGTTCAGACTACCTTGAACCCGACAATGACCCCACCGACACCTTCGGGCACGGCACCGCCGTTGCCGGAATCGCCGCCGCCGTCATCGATAACACCATCGGCATCGCAGGAACCGCCATCAACGGCGTGATTATGCCCCTCCGATGCGCTTCCGCCGCCTATCTCACTGAAATCGCCATCGTCAACGCGGTGATATACGCCGTCGACCCCTACCCTCAAGACCCCACCCTCGCCGGAGCTTCGGTCATCAATATGAGTTTCGGTTCCACCGACGCTTCCCCCCTCCTGCAGGATGTAATCCAATACGCCGCCGCCAGGGATGTCTTGATCGCAGCCTCCTCCGGCAACAGCGGTTCCACACTGCCCCATTACCCTTCAGGATACGACCAGACCATATCGGTCGGGGCAGTCAATTCCTACGATCAAGTTCTGGGACTTTCCAACCGAGGCGCAACCCTCGATATAGTCGCCCCCGGCTTGGAAATAATCTCCACCGTCCCCGACGCCGGATACGACTATTTCTGGGGAGGAACCGGGACTTCCTTCGCAGCCCCCATTGTGTCAGCCGGTGCGGCGATGATTCAAGGGCTTCACCCCAATTTCAGCGCCGAAGATATTAAAAGCGTCCTCCTCACCTCCGCCGATGATTTATACCAAACCGGATGGGATTCCCTCTCCGGGCACGGAAGACTGAATATCGAACGAGCTTTATTAACCGAAGAAATCCTAACCGCGCAAATCACATCCCCCGCTACCGGCTCCGGTTTCGCCGGAGATACCCTCCTCATTCTGGGAACCGCTTCCGGACTTTACCTGGAAGGATACACTCTATTATGGGGATACGGATACAACCCCCAATCCTGGACCATCCTCACCACCGTCCGGGAACGCCAGATTATTAACGGGCTGCTGGAAAAAATGATTTTCGATTCAACATTCACCGATACTGTATTTACGCTCAGCTTGGCGGTCACCGACATCTTCGGCTTCGCTCTGGAAGATAAAGTTACCTTCGATTATTTCACCGGCGCTCCCCAAATCTCGGATGTCAATTTCTACCCCGCCCTCGACGGAGACCAATACGCGATGATAATCTCCTTCGCCACCGACCAATTCTCTACCATCACCCTTCTCTGCACTGGTCCCGCCACCTATGAATTCCATTTCGACTATCCCGATACCGCCCACTTGATGTCCCTGAATCAAGACGACCTTCAGGGAATTTACAATTGCCAGATTAAAGCCAGGAATTCAGCCGGAATGCAGACCTTCTCTGAGATTTTCGATGATAGCCTAATTCTGGATCAGCCCCCCTACAACGCCGGCTACTATTTCATCAAACGCCCCAACATACTTCCCCCGGGCCATCTACTCCCACAACTCGCCGATTTTGACGGAGACGGCTGGCTGGAAGTCTTCCTCAATCAATATACCGCTTCCGGCTTATATGATACCCTGCGCCATTTCGAATACAACGGCGATACTTTCCAGCCCACCGGCAGCACCTACGGAATCACCATCCCCCAAGACCTCGGCGACAGCGACGCCGACGGCTTACTGGAAATGATGTCCAGAGCTTACGGCTTCACCTACATCTTTGAACAAACCGCCCCCGGTCATTTCCCCGATTCACTGATCTTCATCGATTCCACCGATTCTTACGGTTCCAAACTACTCGACATCTTCCCCGATGACTGGCACGGCGAAATCTTCCTCCGCACCGACACCCTGTATGAATTGAAGTTCCACGGATACGGCGAAACCTCCCTCGCCGAAACCGTCGCCCCCGAAAATATGGGCAGCCTCGGCATCCCCCACACCGAATGGGGCGATTTCAATGATGATGGAAATATCAATACCCTCTTCGGCGATGGCGCTGGACACATCTTCGTCTATGCACTGCAGCCCGATTTCACTATGGAGGAAATATTCCGCGATTCGCTCCCATTTCCGGACACCCGCGATTTCATAATTTCCGGCGATTTCGACGGCGATTCAATTCCCGAATTCCTCGCCGGCTGCCATTCCTCCACTGAAATTGTCGAATTCGGCTATGACCTCGCTTACTGGCAATTCTTCATCTACGATTATGACGGCGATGACGGATTTTATCGAACCGATTCCTTCTATTTCGTTGGAGCGTCCGACCCCGCTGTATTCGATGCCGGAATGTCTTCCGGCGACACCGATAACGACGGCAAGGAGGAAATCCTCCTCGCCATTCATCCCAACCTATATCTGCTGGAATTCGATGATTCTCAATATCAAGTAACTTGGAATTACCCCAATTGCACCTCCAACCAGGTGATGATTCACGACCTCGACAACAACGGACTGCCGGAATTGATCTTCAACCGCGGTGATGCATTCGCTTCTTTTGAAGCCCCCGGAGGCGCAAATCTGCCCCCGCCGCCAATGAACTTGACCGTATACCCTCAAGACCAGACCACACTGAGGCTGAACTGGAATTCGGTGCCGGACATTAATTTCTATCAAATCTCACGCGGAACCCATCCCGATTCCCTGACCGATGTTCACCCCGCCATCCCGCCGGATACCTTCTGGATTAATACCGGTCTGACCACCGACCAGACTTATTATTACGCCGTTTCCACCTACAAAGAAGGATTTTACAGCCCCTTCTCACAAATAGTCTCAGGAATCCCCAATACAGCCCCCGAACTCGTGTATAAAAGCTTCATCATCGAAGACCCCCATTTCCTGCGGCTCGGATTTTCCGAAACTATGTCCGATGACGCCTCGATTCCAACAAACTACACCATATCCGGCGCTGTCGGCTCCCCTTCGACCGCAATTCTGGAAGGCGGCCGTACCAGCGCCCTCTTGACCTTCGATAACCCTTTCATTCCCGGCTTGACTTACTATCTTAATATCGGCGAAATACACGACCAGCAGGGCACAACTATCGCAAGTTTTGGCCCCTTCAGTCTCACCGCCCCCAACTACCTTCAGCAAGCCCCATATTTGGTGCAAGCCTTCACTCAGTCCGGTCAACTGATGCTCGAATTCTCGCAAGCGATGAACCCCGACACCGCCGCCCAACTGGACCGCTATTCCATTACTTTCGGCGAAACAGGGGTGATTGACATAACTGCAGTCCTCCCGAATTCCCTTGATTATAATTATGTTATACTATATATTTCCCCCCATACACCCATCGCCGCCCTGGGTCATATCTACACCGTTTCCGTCTCCGACCTATACAGTGTTGATGGAATGCCCATCGACCCCGAACATTCATCGGTCACCATATCCCGCGTCTCCAGTGACCTTGATAATGTATTCGCCTATCCCAACCCCTATCGTGCAGGCGACCTGGTGGACGGAGAACAATGCGTGGTGATTGCCAATCTCACCCCCAATGCCACCGTCAGTGTATTCAATCTCTCCGGCGAACTGGTGAAAAAGCTCCAAAGCCTCAACACTTACGGCGGCGTCAAATGGTACTTAGACAACCAAAACGGCGAACCCGTCGCCAGCGGCGTCTATATCTACTATGTCCAAACCGCCGGACACGACTTCATAGGAAAAATCGCCGTTATGCGTTGATATATAATAAGCGAAATCATTAATTACATCAATCACATTTGATAAATTCACTTGCTAACCAAATGTCATTCCCGCATGCTTTTAGCGAGAATCCGGAAAAAATAAATTCCAGTCAGATCGGAATGACATCTATACGCAACAATTAAATTCGTTTATTATAATTCTTTAAAAGTCAGTTCTCGGTTCTCGGTTCTCGGTTCTCAGTTCTCAGTTCTCAGTTCTCAGTTCTCAG
>JABMRZ010000066.1 GCA_013202315.1 Candidatus Tariuqbacter arcticus
AGGGCGGATTAATAATCCGCCCCTACAAAAACATCGGAGATTATTTTCGGGAAATGCTATAACTTCGTCAATGATAATTTATCATGGATGGAGTAATAGATTTTCGATAGATTTTGTTCTTATATGGTGTCTGAGCAACCGGCGAATCGCTAAATGGGCGTATTTCACCATCTATCTAACCTCCGGTTTTTCAACACCATTTCAAAGAACAATCACACGGTCAGAATGACCATGCTCTTTGCAGAATATATTTGAATCGCATGTTTCCCATCAAGGGTTCAGCGATTTTCAACACCCTTTGCCGGGCGTGATCGACGAAATAGGCAACCGCTGAAAACAACTTGAAGCGCAGCCGGCGCAAACGGTAGCGGGCGAATTCGCGGCGAAGCGCCACCCGGCGAAACATCCCCATCAAGGTAAAAGCTAGGAAGCTGACCCATATCAATGCCTTAGTCACTGAAATATCACCGCTTACCATGCTGCCTAAGGCGTATTCATTCTTCAGTTCCTAAATGTGCTTTTCATCCCGACCGCGCTTGTTATAGTGGTCGAACAGAGTATGCGGCTGACGATTCAGGCCGTTGGAAATCACCACCCGGTATCGATAGGTGTCGTTGTCGGACAGATTCGGCTGCGAACCGGGTTCAGGCAAGGAACGCTCAACATATAACGGCGCTTAACGCTGCCGAAACTGGCGTATTCCCTTTCGCTGCCGTGATAGGATTTGTATTCAATAACGCGAATCTTTGGCTTCAGCCACCCCTTTTCTAGAACTCCAACTTCATAAATCACATTATCATAGGATTCGAGTTCCTGCAGCAGTTCTTCGGAAAAGAAACCGCTGTCCATGCGAAGGATGATTTTATCCATCGGGGGATTGAAACGGTCCGGAAGCGTGCGTTGAGTGATCTCCTATATAGTGAAAGTTATTGATTATCTCACTATAATATAAAAAGATATTAGGAAAAACTCAACAGGTTTCGTTATTTAACACAGAATCAAGGTCAGTATAACTCACTCTCTTCCGGAAATAGTATTTTTCAACTTAGAAATAATATATTCAATACTAACAGAATCTAACTTCAACCAAAATGGCAGACTTATCGTTCTTTTCCCGATGTCTTCGGCAATAGGTAAATCTCCTTCTCTATAACCAAAGGTTTCCTTGAAATAGGTGAGCAAATGAATCGCTCTATAATTCACAGATATCCCAATACCCGCCTCTCCAAGCCTGCGCAAAATATTATCCCTTTTCTTCTTATTTACCCATACAGTAAAGAGGTGATAAGCGCTTTTTGAATTTCGTACGATTATGGGATAATTAATTTCTGGTATTATCTCAAGATATTTGATGTATTTTTTATAAAGTCTATCTCTCTTTTCCCAATTTGTGTCAATCTTATTCAGTTGGGGCAAAAGCAATGATGCCTGGATATTACTCATATTAAATTTCCAACCACATTCAATCATATCCCAGTGCCTATACTTCCCTGAATACCTTTCTGATGTTTCTTCAGACATCCCAAATGTGCGAAGCAGTCTGATTCTATCTGCAACATCTGTGTAATTAGTACATACAGCGCCGCCTTCCCCTGAAGTTATATTTTTTGTAGCATAAAAACTGAAGCACGCTGCATCTCCCAAGTGTCCAGGCTTAATTCTGTCTCGCTCTCCTTCTATACAATGCGCCGCATCTTCAACAATTCTTAGTCCATATTTATCGGCAATTTCCTTAATTCTTAACATATCACACATTTGACCATACAGATGTACAGGAACAATTGCCTTTGTCTTTTCAGTTATGGCGCCTTCTATCAAATCCGGATTGATTAACCCCGTGCTTTCTTCCACATCGACAAAAACCGGTTTTGCGCCTGTATGCATAATTGCTATTGCTGTTGCAATGAATGTCATCGGAGTAGTGATAACTTCATCTCCATATCCAACATCCAGTGCCAATAACGATAAGTGAAGCGCAGCGGTGCAAGAATTCAAACCCACAGAATGTTTTAATCGCAAATACCGAGCAAATTTATCCTCGAATTCGGCAACATACGCCCCGGTAGTTAAAAAAATACCATTTAAGCATTCCAAAACCTTCTTCTTTTCCTCTTTCTCAATACTATGTTTATAAAATTCTATTAGCATTTTCAAATTCCTTTACTATGAAAATAGGATTTAGGATTTAGGATTTAGTGGGCTGTCATTCCAGCATGCTTTTAGCGGGAATACATACACAA
>JABMRZ010000067.1 GCA_013202315.1 Candidatus Tariuqbacter arcticus
AAACACGAATCTCAGAATTTAGGTACTATAATGATACAATTCTCATAAACACAATGATTAACAAATTTTTAGCCTATTGTATCATAGATACATACCGATTCCGGACAAGCCGAAATGACATCCCTATGGGAGTTTTTGGACAGTCCGGAGGGTATAGAAAACAATACAAAGGATTGTCAATTTTTGGAGGCGGGAGTTGATATTAGGAATAATATGTAATACGGGGAAGCCGGAATGCAGAAGCATACTCCCCTCCTTTTTGGACTGGCTTGCCAGTTTGGGTGTGAAGTATATCGCCGACGAAGCGTTGAAGAGCTTCTTGGGCGAATCGCCTGACGCATATTATCCCCGGGAGCGATTGGGTGAGCACTGCGATGTAGTTCTTTCTTTTGGCGGTGATGGCACAATGCTTTCCACTGTCAGGGCGGTCAGGGATTTTGAGACGCCCATTTTAGGGGTGAATTTAGGTGGGATGGGGTATTTGGCGGAGATTTCGCCGGAGGAGCTCAAGGAGAGATTCCGCGATTTTTTAGCGGGGCGGTATGATGTCGAAGACCATATGATTTTGGAAGCGACGGTCGATAACGATAATATGCAGAGAACTTATTACGCACTCAACGATGTGGTGGTGGACAAGGGGGCGGTTACCCGGATAATACGGCTGCGGATATCCATACAGGGTCAATTTTTCAACACTTACGAAGGGGATGGCATAATCATTTCCACACCCACGGGTTCTACGGGTTATTCTTTGAGCGCCGGGGGTCCGATTTTGGAGCCGACAATGCAGGGGATAATCATCAATCCAATATGCCCGCACACTCTGGCTCACCGGCCGGTAGTGATATCTTCTGATAAGGTCATCGAGATAGAAACCGACCCGGATATTTCTCATTTGATGTTCGTATGCGACGGTTTCGCTGAACAGATGCTGAAGCCGGGAGCGAAGATTGAAGTCAAGCGGTCTGAGCGGGTGGTAAAATTAATCAGTATGAAAGGGAAGTATTTTTATCATGTCCTGCGTGAAAAGATGAGATGGGGGATATAATGGGACTGATTTCAGCGTTTAGGAAGGGGCTCGCCCGCACCCGGGACAGTTTGAATATCGGGGCGCTATTGAAGAACGGGCGGCGGCTGGATGAGGATTTCATCAATGAGTTGGAAGAGATTTTGTATGAAGGGGATTTGGGAGTGGAAGTTACGGAATTATTGATAGAAGCGCTGCGTGAACGGGCGCGGAGGAGTGATGGTAAGGTGGAGCTCAAGGACATCCTGCAGGAGGAGATGGTGAAGCTGTTCCCGGATGATTATTCGGTCCAAATACATCATAAACCGGAGGTTATTTTATTAGTGGGGGTCAATGGGTGCGGCAAGACCACCACCGCGGGCAAATTGGCGCACAATTACATTCAAGATGGGAAGAAGGTAGTTTTAGCGGCGGGGGACACTTTCCGGGCGGCGGCGGTTGAGCAGTTGGAGATGTGGGGTAAGCGGGCAGGAGCGCGGGTAGTGCGGCAGTCTCAAGGCGCTGACCCGGCTTCGGTGGCGTATGACGCTTTGCAGTCGGCAATCGCCAGGGGGGAAGACACCTTGATTATCGACACCGCCGGGCGGCTTCATTCCAAGTCCAATTTGATGAATGAATTGGAGAAGATAGTCAGGGTGTTGAAGAAATTGGATCCCGAAACGCCGCATCAGGTATTGCTGGTGCTGGATTCAATCATCGGACAGAACGCCATCGAACAGGCGCGGGTGTTCACTGAGAAGGCTGGAGTGACCGGATTGATACTGACCAAGTTGGACGGGACTGCGAGAGGGGGGTCGGCTTTCGCGGCGTCAAGCCGATTCGGGATTCCCATTCAATATATTGGCGTGGGGGAGAAGATAACCGATTTGCTGGCGTTTGATAGAGAGTTGTTTGTGGGGGAGTTGTTGGGATAAGTGTGAAAGTGTGAAAGTGTGAAAGTGTCAAGTGTCAGTCGCATTAGTTTTGTGTTTTGAATTTTGAATTTGTTTCGGATTTCGGATTTCGGATTTGGTACCGTCTCGTCCGGTTTAGGATATTGGGATATTGGTGAGTGGTGATAAGTGGAGTGGTATTTGGGGTTCAGGGTAAAATTTGTCAACCTCGGTTGTTCCAAGAATTTGGTCGATTCGGAATGGATGGCGGGGCTGCTTAACAGCAGGGGGGTTGGGATTGTAGATGAAATCGAGGAGGCGGACTGCCTGGTAGTTAATACCTGCGCGTTCATCGAGGACGCTCGGAAGGAAGCGGTGGAAGCGATATTGGCGGGGGCGGAATGGAAGTCTGCGGTTGAAGGAAGGAGGCTGTTCATTGCAGGCTGCATGCCTCAAAGGTATGCGGATGAATTGCGGGCGGAACTGCCGGAAGTCGACGGATTTTTCGGGGTGGGCGATTATGATGGATTGGTGAAGGCGGTAGATTCGCGCAAGGCTGCCGGTGGAGGCAGAGTATCGAGATTTGCCTTCACGCCGAGGCATTACCGCTATTTGCGCATCGCCGACGGGTGCGACCGGGGATGTTCATACTGTTCGATACCGCTGATACGGGGGCGGTATCGCAGCCGGGAAATGGATGAAATTTTGCGGGAAGCTGAAGTTTTAATCGATGAAGGGGCGAAGGAATTAGTCGTCATCGGCCAGGAAATAAGCGGTTATGGTTCCGATTTAAAAGATGGTTCAGATTTAATCGGGCTGCTCAAGAGGTTGGTTAAAATCGATGGGATTGAATGGGTCAGGCTTTTATACCTGCATCCTCCGCTGGTGGATGAAGAATTGGTAGAATTCATTGCGGGGGAGGAGAAGGTATGCCCGTATTTCGATTTCCCGATAGAACATATTAACGATGATATATTGCGCAGGATGAACCGTCGGATAAACCGCAATGGTATTATAAAGCGGTTGGAAACGATGCGGCGGTTAATCCCCGATTGCGCTATAAGGACATCGCTGATGGCGGGGTTCCCGGGGGAAACGGAGGGGATGTTCCGTGAATTGGCGGATTTCGCGGCGGAAGGGTGGTTCGACAGGCTGGGGGTTTTTGTATATTCCCCGGAAGCGGGGACACCGGCTTATAACTATGACTGCCGAATACCAAGCGATATTGCGCAGTCGCGGCGGGAAATAATTATGGAGATACAACGTGAGGTGTCGCGGAAATATAATGAGTCGAGGGTAGGTGAAATTTGTCGTATAATCGTTGACGGCTGGGACGATGAGGGGAGGCTTATGGGGAGGACGGTCAGGGAAGCGCCGGAAATCGACGGGGTGGTGTTCTTAAATGGGGAAGCGAACCCTGGGGAGATGGTGGAGGTGGAAATCGTTGAAGCGGGTGATTATGATTTGGAAGGGGAGGTTTTGAGTTTTGAGTTTTGAGTTTTTGTGGATTAAGAACCCACCCTACATTAATTGAATAACGAATATCGAATGT
>JABMRZ010000068.1 GCA_013202315.1 Candidatus Tariuqbacter arcticus
AATTATTATCAATGTAAGAGATGGACGCTTACAGTGGATGAGTAAGTATCTAAAGCCTATAGCCCACAGCCTATAGCCAGATGGAGTTCAGACATCCAGGTTTTGGACATATTTGGCGTTTTCTTCGATGAAGGCTCGGCGGTTTTCCACGGAATCGCCCATAAGGATGGTGAACATTCTATCGGCGGCGGCGACGTCTTCGAGGGTGATGCGTTTGAGGGTGCGTTTGGCGGGGTCCATAGTGGTCGCCCATAGTTGATCGGGGTTCATTTCGCCCAGACCTTTGTATCGGTTGATGGCGACTCCTGAAGCGCCGTTTAGACGGTGGAGGATATTGTTCCGTTCATCGTCGTCATAAGCGTAGTGTTCCTCTTTGCCCTTTTTAATTCGGTATAGAGGCGGTTGGGCAATATATATATGTCCCAATCTCACTAAAGGCTGCATTTGCCGGAAAAAGAATGTCAACAATAATGTTCGGATATGGGCTCCGTCGATATCGGCATCGGTCATTATAATAATTTTGTTGTAGCGGAGCTTATTCATTTCCAGTTCTCCATCCAGCCCCGCCACACCGATACCGACGGCGAAGATGATGGTTCGGATTTCTTCATTAGTGAGGATTCTATCAAGGCTGGCTTTTTCCACATTGAGGATTTTACCGCGCAGTGGGAGGATGGCTTGGAATCGTCGGTCTCTGCCTTGTTTGGCGCTGCCTCCGGCGGAATCACCTTCGACCAGATATAGTTCGCAGTGTTCGGGGTCGTTGATGGAACAGTCGGCGAGTTTTCCGGGGAGGGTTCCGGAATCGAGGGCGCTTTTTCGGCGTGTGAGTTCTTTGGCTTTGCGTGCGGCATCGCGGGCGCGGGCGGCGGTCTGGCATTTTTCGATGATGCGTTTAGCTATTGGGGGGTGTTCTTCCAGATATTCGTTGAGGGATTCGCCCAGGACGGATTCCACGATGCCTTTGACTTCGGAGTTTCCCAGTTTAGTTTTGGTCTGACCTTCGAATTGGGGTTCAGCGACTTTGATGGAGACCACCGCGGTCAATCCTTCGCGCACATCTTCGCCGGAGAGGGAGAAGCCGGAATTTTTATAAAGGTTGTTGCGGATGGCATAGTTGTTAAGGGTTCTGGTCAGGGCGGTTTTGAAGCCGATCAGATGGGTTCCGCCTTCAATTGTGTTGATGTTATTGGCGAAGGTGAAGATGCTTTCACTGTAGGAATCGTTGTATTGAAGGGCGATTTCAACGGGGACGCCTTCTCGTTCCTTTTCGATGTAGATGGGTTTATTTTGAATGGAATTTCGGTTTTCATCGATGTATTCAACGAATTCGGCGATGCCTCCGGTGTAACAGAATTCGATTTCCCGTTTTTGGTCGGGTGTTCGGTTATCAACCGCCTTGATCTGGAGTTTTTTATTGAGGAATGCGAGTTCTCGCAGTCTTTCGCAGACGGCGGTGAAGCTGAAGCGGGTGTTATTGAAGATACTCGTGTCCGGTTTGAAGCAAGTGATAGTACCGTTGCGCCTGCGTGTGGAGCCTATTTCCCGGACGGGGGTTTGGGGAATTCCGAACTGGTATTCCTGTTTGAATAACTTTTTACTGCGGCGCACTTCGACCCAGCACCATTCGGATAGGGCGTTGACCACGCTGACGCCGACGCCGTGCAGTCCGCCGGAGACTTTATAGGTTGCCCGGTCGAATTTCCCTCCGGCGTGGAGGACGGTCATCACCACTTCGAGGGCGGATTTTTTTTCGGTAGGGTGTTGGTCCACGGGGATGCCGCGCCCTTCATCGCGGACGGTCACGGAACCATCTTCGTTCAGGATAACTTCGATATAGTCGCAGAAACCAGCCATGGCTTCATCGATGGAATTATCAACTACTTCGTAAATCAGATGGTGCATTCCTCTGGTGCTGGTGTCGCCGATATACATAGCGGGTCGTTTACGGACGGCTTCCAGTCCCTTCAGAACCTGGATTTTATCCGCTGAATATTGTTGTTCTGCGGTGGTCATATGGGCTCCAATAAAATAGTGATGTGCATATTACGGTGAACGGTGAACCGAGAACTGAGAACTGAGAACTGAGAACCGAGGGGAATTTATGCTTTGTTGTGTATATGAATTAAGGCAATTTAACCTGATTAATTCACAAACTTTTCGGTGAATTCTTATAACTAAATGCATAACAGATAGTTATACTTACTTTCTTACAATTTCGCTGAAAAACTCAGAATTCAACCCTATGACCAGATTTTAGGGCGGGTTATTTAAACCCGCCGATATTTGGATGGTGTTTTAAGTGATTTGTCGGTTTTAATAAGCCGACATACATTTTTTATGAATAATTCAGGTCAAGTCTATCAAATGTACTAATTTTTTTAGTTATAATCAAAATTAGTGCGGAGGGGGGTGTGATAGCCGATTTATTTTCAATATTATCAAAGAGATATATTAATTAATTTTCGCTTAGTTTTTGGAAATTGAATTCACTTGTGGGCTGACAGAAAAGGAACTTGAAACACAGAAGGGCACAGCATGAAAATAGCTGCGGGTTGGGGTTGCGAGTTGAAACACAGAAAAAGAATTTGAAACACAGAAGGGCAGAGAGAACACAGAAGACACAGAATTTGATGGTGAGCGGATTGAATTCATAATAATGTGGAGAAAATCAAAATTTCTCAAAAAAACACTTGACAATAACAATATACTTTTGTATATTATACTGAACATAATTTCAGTTGTTCAAATTAAACTCAATTTCAAATTATTTAACAAGGAGGCGTTATGCCTACAATTTGTCATTTTGAAATCCCATTTGACGAGGTTGGGAGAGCGCAGAAATTCTACACCGAACTATTCGGCTGGAAGATTGAAAAGGACCCCAATATGGATTATTGGGTAATTGACACCGGTGATCCCGGCAAGGGAGTATGCGGTGGAATGATGAAGCGACAAGTCCCCGAACAACAAATCCTTAATTACATCGATGTCCCATCAGTTGAGGAGTCATTGGCAAAGGTGGAAGAACTCGGAGGAAAAACAGTCATGGCGAAGACTCCGGTGCCGGGGATGGGATGGTTCGGGGTGTGTTTAGATACGGAGAATAATGCGTTTGGGCTGTGGGAAACGGATGAGAAGGCGAAATAATTAATATGGGCAATTCGCCGGTTGGCGGATGAATTGCCTTTAGAAGGTGTTTTATATTATTGTTTTGCAGGGGCTTAATAAATTAAGCCCCTACTTTTATTTGGATTTGACTTCTGCGGTGGTGTCGAATTGTATGATGATGAGTTGTTCGCCGGGTTTAGCCATTTCCCGGCTGCGGGCGACTTCTTCGATGGCTTGAAGGTCGCCTTTTTCGAGCATTTCGATGCGCCGCTTCATTTCCTCTAATTGTATGTTCAGGCTGTCTCTGACAACGAACAGACTGTCCAGATGGCTGTGCATTTCATTCAGGGCGAAATATCCGTTTTCACCGAAGAAATAGGTGTAACCTATGAAGATTATCATCATCAGGATGAAGATTCGGGTTAATTTTTTTTTGGCGGCGGGGGACATAGGATTATGAATGTTGAATGTTGAATGATGAATGTTGAATGATGAATGTTGAAAGATAATGCCTTTGGGTATTATAATTGTAGCTAAAAATGGTGGATATAAATATCCGCCCTACATATCATATTATTTAACACATACCCACATAAAAAAATGTAGGCAGGATGTTCACATCCGGCGGTTTGATTCTGAAAATCCCATAGATTATATGTCAAATTATTCAGCCGTACGGGAAATTAATCATGATTCATAATTCGGTATTCAGTATTCAGTATTCAGAATTTTGAGTTCCCGGTGTCCTACCGGGTTCACACTCCTCAAGTCCCGCCGAATCCGATTTTCGCCTTGCCGGATTCAACGATGACCGGCACTAACCGCTGACCGCCTGATAATTTCAGCATTTCGTTCAGATAACTCCGGTCAGATTGGACATTCCGATAGTCAACGGAATATCCTTGGGCGGCGAATTCGCGGCGCGCATCGGTGGTGTAGTGTCAGGTGTCCTTGCCGTAGATGATTACATTTGGCATAGATTGTTCCTTTAATAATATACAAATTTCCTAAGGGTCTGTTGCCCAGATATATTTCTATTCTTCAAACAACATTTACAAATATTTGTGTAGGGGCTTGATTCATCAAGCCCTTTCG
>JABMRZ010000069.1 GCA_013202315.1 Candidatus Tariuqbacter arcticus
AATGATTGTCACATTTGTGGACGAGGCCGTGCCTCGTCCCTACAATAAAAATACAAAGACTTTTGTCGCTCATTATAAGTTGTCCCTATCGTTCGGGATGAGGGTTTATCTTGAAAACGCAGCTACTTATTTCGCTGGTTATAGAAATATATTCAAATAAGTTGCTGGATTTAAAGGGTTAATTCACTTCAACTACTGTGACTTTTTCATCGCTGCTGTTATCCAAACCTAAGGGCGTTTTAAAATCTCCTTTACTATAATCCCTCGCCCGGTAATAATCGACATTCGGCCGGGTGAGTTTGGTAGGCTCAGGTTGGTGCCAGAGATGATAAGTCCAGGCGCGGTGGCTGATATTAAAGCCAAATACTTTCACCAGATACAACCGCCTGCCCAAATCGTCGTCTTCCAATCCCCATCCCGAGAAATTTTCATCGAATCCATTCACCAATTCAAACTTATTTTTGAATAGAGAAAACGCACCGCCCTGCAGTTTAGGGCGCCTGTCGCCTATTCCAAGATGTTTGCCAATATGATAGAACAAATCTTTGAGCGCCAGTTTCCTCAATCTCTCCCGATGAGATTTATGAATATCCGAAAGATAATCATCGCCAGCGCCCTCAACAATCATCGCTTTCTGTTCCGAATCGGTGTAAATGGGTCTGGTAATCAGAAATCTATTTGGTCGAGCATACCGCTTGATGTATAGAAAATAGTCTTTACTTGGTATGAGGTCTTGATCCAAGAAACAAAGATAATCTCCCGAAGAATGGCGCACCCCGTTGTTCCTCACCCGGGCGAGCCGATAGCCCTTATGCCGCTGAATGACAATCCTGCAGGGTATGGTCAATTGCGTTTTAAAATTATTAATCGCGGTGATGATGTCTTCTTCAGAGCCATCATCGGTGAAAACGATTTCATACAATTCCCGCTGATGATTCATCACAATATTTCTCAGGAAGGCCCGGGTGATGTCCGCACGATTATAGGTTGAAACGATGAGGCTTATTTTCATCCCTGTTACGCAATTTCTTCAAAAGGGTGTAATTCTTGTATTCGCCTATTCTCCTCCCGCCCAAGAATTTGTTCTCGATGAAAGACAGCGCCCGGTATTTAAACTGCTCATGTTTATGGGGCTCGCGCGCAGGACTCGGTTTGCCGGTCATCTGCAGATTATCCATCCAATTCATCGATGTGATTTTATCTTTCATCACCGCCGGATGCGCCCCTTCGAAGACCGCCAGCCTGTCAAAAGGACCGTAATCGAACTCAGCCGGTTCACTTTTGAACTTCGATTCCGATTCCTTTCCCCCCCAATGGATGGTGTGCAGCGCCTTCCGCTTGTTCTGCATCAAATGCGGCGGCCGTACCCAGCCGTAATGGTAAATCTCAGCGTCGACTTCCGCCACCTTCAATTTCCGTTCTCCAATCCGAAAAGACTGCGCGCTCAGATGAGAGCGGACGCCTATCTCGTTGCGTATTATCCTGATTTCCCGTGAATACCATCCGTGTCCATTTTGAAAGTGCCGATAATCCCCCCAAAAATGCTTGTATCTGAACAGGAGCCCTTCGACTTCCGCATCGGAGAGCAATTCCCCGCATCTCGCCTTGATTACCGGAAGATATTTCTCATTCACAACTTCATCCGCCTGCAGGTAGAAGCACCAATCCCCGGAACATTCATACAGCGCAATATTGGTCTGGATAGCGTTGATATGACCGTGATAATCCTGCTCGAAATCTTCCCAGACTGTGTCGACAATCTTGATTTTGGGGTCGTCGATTTCTATTATGGCGTCCCGCGTCTCATCGTCGGGGTCGCCTTTACCTACAGCGATGACGAATTCATCGCAAATGGGCAGAATCGACTTAATCGATTCCACCACCGGGAAATACAATTTAACTCCGTTGCGGACGAATGAGAAGCCGGATATTGTCATAAAAACCCGCTGGAAGTTAGAAGTTAAAAGTTAAAAGTTAAAAGTTAAAAGTTAAAATTTGAATAAATCTTTAGGCATTCAAAATATTTTCAACTCTATATAATACAGGATATTAAGCTATTTCCCGTCAGAAAAAACGCGAGATTCAGAGTTTAGGGAACGCAGATCTGCGTTCCCTACGCCTCGTCCGGGACTGCGCCCGGAAGAGGGTGCTTTGCAG
>JABMRZ010000070.1 GCA_013202315.1 Candidatus Tariuqbacter arcticus
GTATTATAGAGCCGATTCCGGGCAAGCCGGAATGACGAGATAGGTGTTTCTGGCGGAAATTTAAACATTCACCCACACAAAACAGCGAGGGACCAAAAATATTTTAATCATTCGATAATCGAGAGGTTGAATTAGAATGAAAATCAAGAGCCTGATTACTTTCATAGTGGGTATAATCGTGGTCATCATCGGCGTAGTCTTTTTCATAAAGTTGAATATGGTGACAGGGTCAATCCCGGCGCTCATCGGCTGTTCACTGATTTATTTAGGCTGGCGAGGGGGGCGCGCCGCCGCTATGATTTTCGGTGTCATTGCCTGATTGTGATTGGATGCTACCTGATAGCGTGGGGCATCTATCTCCTGCCATATTCCAATCCGATTCCGGCGCATATCTTCGGCCGCCCGCTCTTTTGGGGGCTGATAACACTGTTCGGAGGTATATGCGCAATCTTTCACGGCTTCTGCAACTGCATCTTGAAAAAAGAAAATATCAGGAAATAGGCTTCAACAAGATTCCAAAAGGAACAAAAAATATGAACCAAACCATCTTTCGTCAATATGACATCAGAGGAATTGTCGATATCGATTTGACTCCCGAATCGGTGCGAACCCTGGGCAGAGGCATCGGAACGATGATGAAGCGGGAAGGAGCCGGAAACCGCCTCACCTTGGGATGGGACGCCCGATTATCGTCGCCAATATTTCGGGACGCCCTCAGCGAAGGACTGACTTCTACCGGAATGATGGTGATACAACTGGGAATGTGCACCACTCCCGCCTTTTACTATTCCGTCCACCATCTGCAAGCCGACGGCGGGGTGATGATTACCGGCAGTCATAATCCGCCGGAATTCAACGGATTCAAGGTCAATATCGGCGCTGAATCGATTTACGGCGAAAAGATACAGGAGCTTTATCGTATAATCGAAAAAGGCGATTTCGCGGAGGGGGAAGGCAAGATCAGCGAATACGAAATAATGCCCGATTACATCGATTATTTGAAAAAGGCTCTCAGCATCGAAAGGACCTTAAGAGTCGCCTTGGACTCCGGGAACGGCACCGCAGGGTTGGTTGCTCCGGAAGTGTTCAAGCATTACAACTGCGTGGTGTATGAACTGTTCAGCGAACCGGACGGCAATTTCCCCAATCATCATCCGGATCCCACCATCCCTGAATTCATCGAAACCCTGAGACGGAAAGTGTTGGACAAGGGGCTGGATTTCGGAGTGGCTTATGACGGCGACGCTGACCGCATCGGAGTGATAGACGATAAGGGGAATATCATCTGGGGCGATGAATTGATGGTCATCTTTTCGCGGGATATATTGAAGCGGAATCCGGGAGCGGCGATTATCGCCGAAGTGAAATCGTCCCAGCATCTATTCGATGATGTGGCAAAAAACGGCGGGCGCCCCATTATGTGGAAGACCGGGCATTCTTTAATTGAAGCGAAAATGAAGGAAGAAGGGGCGCTGTTAGCCGGGGAAATGAGCGGGCATATTTTCTTCAACGACAGATATTTCGGGTTCGACGATGCGGTCTACGCTTCGCTGAGGCTGGCTGAAATCGTCTCGCAGGATGATAAGCCGCTCAGCGAGTATTTATCCGATTTGCCAGCCAGCTTTTCCACCCCCGAAATACGCTTCGACTGTCCGGATGATAAGAAGTTCGAGGTGGTGAAAAAAGCGCAGGAATACTTCAAAGCAAAAGGTTATGATGTCAACGATATCGACGGCGTGCGCCTGAATATGGGGGATGGATGGGGACTGCTGCGAGCTTCCAACACCCAGCCGGTTCTGGTGATGCGCTTTGAAGCGCAAAGCGAGGAGCGGCTGAAGGAAATCAAATCGCTAATGGAGAATAAGCTGAAGGATTTCCTGGGTGATTGAAGCATACTTAAAAAGAAATTGGACATTGGCGGAAGCGGAGGAATTCTGCCGTGAAATTTCCGAGCATTATGAGAACTTCACCGTAGGCTCCCTGCTCTTCCCCCGTAATATGCGCCAGGATTTGGCGAACATATACGCCTTCTGCCGAGGCAGCGACGATTTGGGAGACGAAGGAGACACCCTAAGCGCCGAGGGCAGAGCCGCGGCGGTGAATCGGCTGGATGAATGGGAAGAAGAACTGTTTCTATGTAACGAAGGTAAACCACGCCATCCGGTATTCATAGCCCTGAAGGGCACGATTGAACGCTATCGAATGCCGCTTGAACCGTTCCGGGAACTGATTTCCGCATTCAGGCAGGACCAATATAAGGAACGCTACCAGACTTTCGAGGAACTGCTGGATTACTGCCGGATGAGCGCAAACCCGGTGGGGCGGATTTTCTTGATGATGTTCGGGAAGAGAGAAGAGCGGCTCTTCAATCTTTCAGATTATACCTGCACCGCATTGCAATTGACCAATTTCTGGCAGGATGTGAATATAGATTTAAGGAAGGGACGGATATACATTCCTATGGAAGATATGGAAATTTATGGCTACAGCATTGAAGATTTAAAGGAGCGGAAATACAACGAAGAATTCAGGAAATTGATGGCTTCTGAAATTGGAAGGACAGGGGATTTCTTCAGCAAAGGCGCTGAATTGGAAAAGCTGGTCGATAAGGATTTAGCCTTGGAAATTGAATTGTTCCGGCGAGGCGGAGAAACGGTTTTGCGGAAGATAGAAGCCCTAAAATATAATGTCTTTAAAAAGAGAACGGTATTGAGCAAGTTGGAAAAGGGAATTATATTTTCAAGAGCCTTAATTTCATCGAGGTCGAGACTTGAACGCTGAGCTAAAGTGGGGCTATGAATACTGCCGAGACTTGGCCCGGCGGAAGGCGGGCAACTTCTATTATTCCTTCATCTTCTTGCCGAAAACGAAGCGGCGGGCGATACACGCTCTTTACGCCTTCTGTCACCGGGGCGATCAGATAGCGGATGAATTTCAAGAGGGAAATATCAACGGTGCATTGCGCGATTTTTCCGAGCTTCGCAAGAATTTCCGAGGGTGTCTTGATGGAAAGCCGCATTCATCGCCGCTCTTCACCGCCTTGGGGGACAGCATCCGCCGCTTCCAACTGTCCGAAAAACACTTTTACCAATTAATGGAGGGGATGGAAAGCGATTTGAATTTCAGTCCGTTCGACACTTTCGAGGATTTGCGGGAGTATTGTTATAAGGTCGCTTCAACGGTGGGACTATTATGCGTGGAGATATTCGGGTGCCGTGATGATTCGGTGAAAGTCTATGCGGAGAATTTAGGCGTCGCCTTGCAGTTGACCAACATTATCCGCGATATTAAGGAGGACTATCAGCGCGGCAGGGTCTATCTTCCACAGGAAGACTTGGAACGATTCAAATACAGTGAGACAGATTTAAAACGGGAATGGACTGGCGAAAATTTCCAGCGTTTAATGGAATTCCAGTATCAACGGGCGCTGGAGTTCTACCAGACTGCGGACAAATCGCTGCCAGCGAGCGAGCGGAAATCGCAGATAGCTTCGGAAATTATGAAGTCTATTTACAGGAAACTGCTTGAAATCATCAGGCGCAGACAGTTCCAGGTTTTCAACCGGCGGATTTCACTCAGCGGTTTTATGAAGGCGGCGATTGCCCTCGCTACCTACTTCGATATTAAATTCAGCGGCTCTAAAAAATGAGAAAAGTGGCGGTGGTCGGAGGAGGAGCCGCGGGAATCGCAGCCGCATTAACCGCGGCGAAACGCGGTTTTCAGGTCATCCTGCTCGAAGGGCGCTCACGCTTGGGGGGAAGGCTTGGGTCTTTCTTTGATAAACGAGCGGGTTGTCAGTTCGATTTGGGGGTGCATTTAATCATAGCGGGGTATGCAAATACGCTGAAGCTCCTCGAAAGGATTGATTCCACCGATACGGTGGAAATTCAACGGAGTTTATTCATACCTTTCTATCATCCTATCAAAGGCAGAGCCGAATTCAGAACGATCTGCCTGCCGCCCCCCTGGAATTTCCTCACCGGTATTTTAAACTTCAGACTGCTTTCAGTTCGAGAACGGATTAACTTAATCAGAAGACTAACAAAGCTCACCTCAACAAAAAAACTCACGCCTCAAACCGCGGAGCAATGGCTTAACGAAGTTTCGGAAAATGAGTATGAACGCTTCTGGAAACCGCTGATTGTTTCGGCGCTAAACTGTTATCCGGAAGATGTCGATATTCGGATGCTCAAGGCAGCGCTGATTGAAGGATTTATGAAGCGGGGTGGATTGGGATTCTTCCTGCAGCCCGAAGCGGAAATATTCCATTATCGGGCATTAAAAGCTTTGAAGAGGGAGGGGGTATCGGTCAGGCTGAACCATCCGATAAAAGGTTTAAAGATTAGAGAAAACCGAATCCGGTCCCTTGCGGGGAATTCGGGAATCGAAGTTCAAGCTGACGAATACATCTTCGCCTTGCCGCCGGATGCGCTGTGTAATATTTTCGGGGATGAAATCTCCGCCATAGGTCTGAAACTGGATTTGTCCGCTCTTCAATATTCCAATATCGTGAATGTTCATTTAATATTCGAAAGGAGGATTTTCGGGGATGATTTCGGATGTATGCTGGACACCCTGCCCCAATGGTTTTTCCACCGGCGACGAAGTGATGAAAGCGAAAAGGGGGAAGCCTACAGCCTGGTAATATCCGCCGCTGAGAGAGCGATTCCGCCGGGATGCGATGTTTTAGAAGTATGCTTGGCGGACTTGGAGAGGTGCGGGGCGGATTTGCGGGGAAACCGATTATTATACCACAAGATTGTCAATAATAAAAGAGCGACGGTGAAGATTTCCCCAGACATAGTGGATAAAAGACCGGGAGTGATGACTGATTTGGCAAATCTATACTTAGCGGGCGACTGGGTCGACACCGTCTTCCCGCCGACCATCGAATCGGCGGTATTAAGCGGATTACAAGCGGTAGAATTGGGAATCAACCACGAATGAACACCAATAAGTAGTGCGGATCTTTAGATCCGCAGGATCATAATTCTTGGTAAAAATACAATTATACTATTCCTCGGATGTGAACATCAGGGCTACAAATAATGCTTCGCCCGGAAGAGGTGGTCCCTGCGGGGCAATTGAAATCGTCATTGGTTACTGGTTTAAGACCTGAATTTGACAAGAATTGCCTTATATGTTGAAATTGGAATGTTATAAACTATTGTTA
>JABMRZ010000071.1 GCA_013202315.1 Candidatus Tariuqbacter arcticus
ATAAATATTCGTGCCTGCCGATTCCTGACAAGCCGGAATGACAGTATTTTGGGAGTTGCTTGCAAATTGAAAAGCCATAACAACGATTAACTGACACTACCTAATAGTTACCAATCTCTTATATCATCTCCAATTCTTCTTCCAACAACTGCCGCCTGTACATACGATAATACATCCCTTCCATCGCCAGCAATTCCCGATGCGTCCCCCGCTCGACTATCCGCCCCTCATTCATCACAATAATCGAATCCAGCCCGGAAACCGCCGAAATCCGATGCGACACCACCAGCGCCGTTCTCCCCTTGAAAGCCTCCCGCAGGTTTGACAGGATATTCGCTTCCGTGGATGCGTCCACCGCGGTCAGCGCATCGTCGATGATTAATATCGGCGCATCCTTCAATAGCGCCCGGGCTAAAGTCACCCGCTGTTTCTGACCGCCGGAAAGGGTGATTCCCCTTTCACCCACCACAGTATTGAATCCCTGGGGGAAATCTTCCACATCGCAGAGAAGTTCCGCCGTCCGGCTGACCTCCGTGAGCCTGCCGGATTCACTCCCTTCATCGAAAACAATATTATCTCCCAGCGTATCCGAGAAGAGAAAAACATCCTGAGGCACAAAAGCTATATTTTCCCGCAAGGATTCCAATTCGATTTCCTCCACCGTCATTCCTCCGATGAAGAGCGTATTCGGCGGCGGTTGGTACAACCGCGCTATCAGCTTCACCAGGGTGCTCTTCCCCGAACCGAGGCTCCCCACAATTCCCAATGATGACCCCGGCTCAACCGTAAGGTCTATATAGCGCAAAACCTCCCCCCGCTCGCCGTAGGCGAAATTCAAGCGGCGGAATTCTATCCTGTGTCCATCCGGGATAAGGGGTGAAGCGAGGGGCGAATCCTCAATTTCAGGCTCGGCGGTCATTATCTTGTCGATGCGCGCCGTCGAAGCCTCGGCTCTCTGGAAGATATTCACCACCCAGCCCAGCGCTATCATCGGCCAGGCGAGCATCATCAGATAGGCCACAAAAGCCGCAAAATCACCCAGACTCATTTCACCTTTAATGATGCCAATCCCACCCATTAGCAGCACTATCATCACTCCTACTCCCAGCAGGAAGTAAAGTATGGGAATGAACAGCGCCTGCATCTTCACCAAATCCATATTCCTACTCAGGTAATCGCCCGAAAGCTTCATAAAACTGCTGATGTGCTGATTTTCCAAAGCGAAAGACTTGACCACTCTGACCCCGGAAATATTCTCCTGGGCGAAGGCGTTCATTTCCGAATAGCTCTCCTGAACGCGTGTATGCAGGGTATATGTCTTTTTACCGATTATATAAACTATCAACGACACCATCGGGAAAATAGCGAATGCGGCTAAGGTCAACTTCAAGTTCAACGAAAACATCATAATCAGTGCGAAAACGGAAACGATAATAGTGTCGGCGAAATGCACAATCCCCGGCCCGTAAGCCATCCTGAACGCATTTATATCCGATGTCGCCCGCGCCATAATATCGCCGGTAGTATTTCGATCGTAATAAGACGGGGAAAGCTTCTGCAGATGAGCCACGAAATCGTTCCGCAATTGATACTCCGCTTTGCGGGAAGTCCCAGCCATCTTCCACCTCAGCAGGAAACGGAATATCCCCTGGAATAATGCCAACGCTACGATGGCGAAAGCGAGCAGGAGGATTTTTTCCCAATTGATTGCCCTCTCCAAATCGTCGATGGCGAACTTCAATATCATCGGCTTCACCGCCCCGAAGATATTTGTCATCACTACGCAGGCGAATCCGACCGCGATCGCCCGCCTATGGCGAAAGAAGTAATGACTGTATTTGCGGAGGTGTTTTAGCATAATCTGTCAATCTATAAATAATACGAACAATATACAAAACTATTATAATCACTACATTTAATACCCTCCATAGTACGACATTTACCTAACCCTGTGTAGCCGGAACCAAAAAGGTTTAAACAAAGAGTATCAAGTATCAAGTAAATTCTTGGCATTTGGCACTTGATGCTTGGCACTTTATAAATCTTCAAAATACATTATGTTCTGTCATTTTCTATCAGAAAAACACGAAAATCAGAATTTAGATACTACATCTCGTCCAGGACTGCGCCCGGAAGAGGGAACCCCGTAACAATTCAAAATTAATAATCGAGCCGACTCCAGATAAGCCAGAATGACGCAAAATGGATAAAACGGTCAATTAAATCCCGGTTTCGGAGAAACCGGGCTACCGCTGGATGTAACAAACATGCTCGGCGCACATATCGTTGGGACAGAACAATGTTCTGTCCCTACAATAAATCGAAATCTGAAATTCAAAATTGATAGATTCACAGTAAATGAAGTAATGAAGTAATGATTCTGATAGGAGCAGTCCGCTGTACAGCGGATCGACAATTTTTTGTCGATGTCGCAGCAGTAAGCGCCTGACATCATTCAGTAATCAGTATTCAGTATTCAGTATTCAATAATCCTCATACTCCCTCAGCGCCAGCGCTAAAATACCCA